>NZ_QHCT01000001.1:1342500-1618927 GCF_003545885.1 Leptospira stimsonii | reverse complement strand
TTTCCTCCTTTGCCAGCATTTTGAGTGTTACCTATGTTCCCGGTCTATTTTGTTACCCATGTCTCCGGTTTGTACCTTTGGGTGGAGGGGAGCGGTGGCGGGAAAAATCGGCAGACTTTCCTCTATCACAAAATTCTAATTTTGCAAGCGCAAATCCCCGTGTAGGAACTCCTAAAAACCTTTCTTTGCTGGACGATTCTCATTCAAATTCTTTTCCACCCTCGAGCAAAGGTTACGCGAAAGAATCGAATTCGGCAATCTTTCAAAAATAGACGGAAATATTTGGATTTGCACTTCGAATTTTGTGTTGACAAAAAATGAATTTATTTCGACATCGAAATAGATGAAACAAGAATTCGCAATCCATCTCTTATCCAGAACGAGAGACCGAATCCAGAAATTCTTAGCCAAAGAATTCGAAAAGGAAGGAATTAAGGATCTTGTCCCCGCCCACGGAGGAGTTCTCTACGCACTCGGAACTTCCGGGGAAATGACGATGAGTGAACTCGCAAAGGTGTTGGATCGAACCAACTCGACGATCACGGCACTTTTGGATAAAATGGAAGAATTGAAATATATAAAAAGAATTCAATCCAGCGACGACGAACGTGTGTTTACCGCAGTATTGACCGCTAAGGGAAAAACCGCGAGAGAAGCCGTGATCCGCGCTTCCCAGACGACGACACAAAGATTATACAAGGGATTCGGTCCTGATGAAAAAGAAACCTTTGTCCGTCTACTGGATAGGATGTATTCTAATTTTGAAAAATAAGAGAGATTCATTTTTTAAGTACCATTTATTTCGACATCGAAATAAATAAACGGAGGAGTTTATGTTTTCAGGAAAAACAATCGTAGTCACGGGTTCTGCAAGAGGGATCGGAAAAGTAACGGCAAGAAATTTTTTAACGAAAAACGGCAACGTCGTCGTATCCGATGTGGATCCGATTCTTCTGGAAAAAACGATCGAAGAATTCAAATCCTTAAAAACGGGGAAGGTCCTCGGAAAACTCTGCGACGTAAAAGAGAAAAACCAGATCAAAGAACTTGCGGATTTTGCGTTCAAAGAAACCGGAAGTCTGGATATTTGGATCAACAACGCGGGAATCATCAAGGACGATCTTCTTTTGAGAATGAGCGAAGAAAAATGGGACCAGGTTTTTGACGTAAATCTGAAGGGGGCGTTTTTAGGCACACAAGCCGCCGCGAAATATATGATCAAAAAGGAATGGGGACGAATCATCAATATCGGTTCTGTTTCCGGTTTTTATGGAAACGGAGGGCAAGCCAATTACTCTTCCGCAAAGGCCGGTCTTATGGCGCTTACAAAATCTTCCGCGAGAGAACTCGCTTCCAGAAACGTAACCGTGAACTGCGTGGCCTCGGGTTTTATCGCAAACGACTTCGCACCGAATCTTCCCGAAGAAGTAAAAGAAGGCATCTTAAAAACGATTCCTCTCAAAATCGAAAGAAATCCGGAAGAATCCATCTCTTCGGCGATTCATTTTTTCGCTTCGAACGAAGCGGATTGGATCACGGGAGCGACCCTTCGAGTCGACGGCGGAATGATGATCGGATTCTAAACCCTAAAATCGGAAAAGAATATTAGAGAGTTTTAATTCCGATTTCGGAGAATCGGTTTCGATCGCATACGAACTGAGCGATATCGATCTGTTTATGATGATCAAAGAGAAAAGTAGTCATCCTTCCGACGAATCTTCCTTTGTATTCTTCTTCCAGAAATCGAATCCAAGCTAAGATATCGATCAATTCGTGTGCGAGAAATTCATAATTCTTCCCTTCGTGAGCGAACTTCTCTCTCGGGTTGAAAATTTTCTCTTCGTTTAACAAAATCACGTTTTCCAAAGTAAATGGATAATCCTTCAACCCACCCGCGAGGCCGATCTGATAGAATTTTTCAGCCTCTTCTCCGGGACGAAACGCGGTCGTTCTTGCCGAGGCGATAAAAGAGAAGATCTCAGGAGTCATTTCGGTTCTGATTCTGGAATTTCCGACCGTCGAACCGGGATAACTCACCTGATGATCCAGGATCAACTTTCGATCTCCTTCGTCTGGTTCTAAAATACAATATCCTTTTTCCCAGCTCATCGCGAATGATCTTGCGACGGTAATCAAAGGAACTTCCCCGATTTTTTGGAGATTGTTCTCCAATCCGTCCAAATAAACCTGATCGCAAAAATCAAACGTGGGGAAACTCGACTTCTCCAATTCAAAATCCAGATAAAGACCGAAAGCCGATTGCAACGCGATCGGATGTTCTATGATCTTTACTTCACCCAGTTGTATATTATGATTTCCTTTTATACAATATTCAGGCCTGAGTTCGAGAGTCTTTTGAGAATAAGAGAATTTGGAAAACGATCCGGAGGAAGGTTTTACTCGAATCTTCGAGGATTGATTCTCCAAAGTGGAAACTCCTTTTACGGAGAATTCTTTTTGGATGGTATAAGAATTTTGGACGTCGATAGGAAATCGATCGTCGACAAAGTGTTTTGGGAATTGATCAATTTCCGGGAATCGTTTATTTTTGAGTTCGGAGATCGTTTGGAGCGCTGTGTGGATTTGCATTCTAAAACGACTATAGACGTCGTTTTTTCAAAAGAAGGCAATTCTTAATTCGCAGAGAAAGTCCGGGTGAAACGTCGTCACCCGGAAAATGGAATTACGCTCCGTAAAAAAGAAAAGAAGCTACGATGGTCCAGATTCCCACTGCAATTCCAAAAATTCCCAACTTACCTTGGATGGGAGCCAATTTCGCAAGAAGTTCTGCTCCTTTCTTTTTGGCTTCTTCGTTTTTAGAGAGAACATAGGTAGAGATGGTTCCGAATCCGAGAATGAATCCGAGAACAGCCTGCACGATGTTTCCTGCAAGAGCGGTTACCCAATAGATTGGCCAATTTGGTAGCCAGCCGAGTCCGAGAAGGCCTTGGAAAACGATTCCATAAATTCCCCAGAAGCAAAAAACGAGTCCGATCCATCCTTGATACGGTGCAATCTTAGCGAGCAATTCCTTTGCATCCGGTTTTTTTGCCAAAAGCAAAGAAGGCACAGCAAGGATGCTGAGCACGATGAGTGTTATTCCTGATACCATTTAGTATCTCCTGTTTGTTTAAGATGGACTCAACATTCTTTCTCTTCTTTGAGAAGTAAAAAGAATGTAAAATCTCTGATGCATTAACTATTTGAGTAATGCTTTTTTGCATTCTTTTTCGTTTTTGATTCTCCATTTATAAGAAAATACGAATAACACTTGTTCGTAGATTTTTGAATATTCTTTCAGAGCTTTTCTCTTTTCTTCTTGAGAATGGATAAAACAAAACGTCTTTTGGCTTCCGTCCGTTCCCGCAAGATACGTTAATTTATAATTTAACAAATATTATATAATTCGAAAATTGTAATATTGTCCGTTGACTTTACAAGAAATAAGACGTATTTACGATGGACAATATCTCCTAAGAATCAAAGCCGCTTTGATAAGAGAAAAGATTCGCCGTTAGATTCTTCTTTTTTTAAAAATTTGGTTCTATAAAATGAGATACAATTTGATACAAACTTGGGATCGAATTTTTCGTTCAGGAATACATCCAAGAAGATCTTCCAATGTTTCCCCATAAGAAGCTTGAAGAATCGATTGAGGCAAGGAGTTGTGAATGGAAGAAGTTCGTGTTTCGACTTTTCAATGTTTGAGAGCGAGTTGATTGTTCGAAGATTCCTTAGAAAAGACCCGGAAACGTTCCAAGAATCCTTTCGGTCCATCTTCTGAAAAAGAGGAGTTCCTACTTTTATTTCCATAAATCGGCATGTGCTTTTGCGAGATCGGATTCTCCCCGATCCAAGGAAAACCGATCCGGAGTTCCGTCCACGATCCGAATGGATTCTTCTTTGTCATAATTTAGCAGAGAAAAATGGAGAGGCCCCTTCGACTTTTTCGTCTTTTTTTTTCAAAACACCGTTTTCCGGAATCTGCTCGCCGAACTCGATTCCCCAGAAAGGTCATTTGGAAATCCACCTACTTCACGGGTAGAATAAGGAACTTACCAGGTCAGACATTCTTTGGAAAATGTGTGAGTTCCTACTTTTTTAGAAAATTCGGTACGATTTCCGGTTCGAAGCCGAAATTCTCCCCAAGGGACAAATTCGATCTTCGAAGAACGGTCCATTTTTGACCGAGGTCGGAACTCACCCCGGGCGTACAAGCGTTTTTCCTTTTTCCCCTTGACCGGAGGGGAACGTCGACCAGATTGGTTGAAAACGACTTAAAACAGGCCGGATCGATATGTACGCTATTATTTCAGTTGGAAACAGACAATTCAAAGTAACCCAAGATCAGGAATTCCTGACCGAAAAAACCGGTAAAAACGCGGGCGAATCCTTTGACGCGAAGGTTCTTCTCTTCGCAGAATCCAGCAATAAAGTTCATATCGGACAACCCGAGCTCAAAACGGCTCGTGTTTCCCTGAAAGTTTTGGAAGACGTAAAAGGTGATAAGATTCACGCTTACGTTTACAAAAGACGTAAGAACTATCAAAAAGCTTGGGGTCACAGACAACAGCTTCAGAAAGTTAAGGTCGTTTCTCTTTCTGCGGTTTGATCCGGATACGGATAACTCGCAAAGAAGAGTTGTATTCTTCCTTAGAAAGTGAGGGACATTCCCCGACTTCCTTGGGAAAAAAGGGTGAGAATCTTCTCTGCTCTGCCGTTTCGGTCCTGGTTCAGACACTTTATCTGCACCTCCTCCAAACCGGTAACGCAAACCCCGCTGAGATCCGTGATGGATATCTTCGGTTCGAAGTTCTCCCCAAAGACAATGTTTTAATTCATAATAGTTTTGAATTGGTTCTCTCCGGACTTAAAAATCTGAAGAATCAATACCCGAAAGAAATGGAACTGATAGGAGTACCAGAAGATGGCACATAAGAAAGGTGGTGGATCCTCAAAGAACGGCCGGGATTCGAATTCCCAGAGACTCGGAGTAAAACGTTTTGGCGGAGAATCCGTTCTCGCCGGAAACATTCTCGTTCGCCAAAGAGGAACAAAGTTCCGCCCTGGCAATAACGTAGGACTTGGTAAAGATCATACCCTCTTTGCTCTCGTTCACGGAAAAGTAAAGTTCGAGATGGTTTCCAAGTTGAAAATGCAGGTTTCCGTTTACCCGGAATAACCCCTCATATTCAAACTCAAACCGGATGAACCGCAGTCTCCTGCCCGTTTCTGGGTCCGGACTCTGCGGTTTTTTGTTTTTTAGACTCATTTAAGAATTTTAGAATATTCAAATAACATGGAATCCTTTGTAGACGAAGTCGCAATAGAAGTTTACGCCGGACACGGCGGCCCCGGTTCTGTACATTTTCGAAGGGAAAAGTACGTCGAGTTCGGAGGGCCGGACGGAGGCGACGGTGGAATCGGCGGAAACGTCATCATTCGTCCGAATCTTTCCATGTACACCCTAGACAAATATCTTTCCAAAAGAAAGTTCAAAGCCGAGGCGGGATTTCCCGGAGTCGGGGACAATTGCTCCGGTAAAAAGGGAGAAGACTTAGTTCTTTTCGTTCCTCTCGGAACTCAGATCTACGACGAAGAAACCGGAGACCTTCTCTTCGACTTCGTCACCGATACGCAAGAATACGTCGTGGTTCGCGGCGGGCGCGGCGGTAAAGGGAATACTCATTTTAAATCTTCCACCAATCAAACTCCACGTTTCGCACAACCCGGAGAAGACGGAGAATATAAGTTCCTTCGACTTTCTCTCAAACTTTTAGCGGATGTGGGAATCGTCGGTCTTCCAAACGCAGGTAAGTCCACGTTGATCTCAAAGATCACCGACGCGCATCCAAAGATCGCGGGTTATGCGTTCACCACTCTTTCTCCGAACCTCGGCGTTGTTAAGCGAAGAGGAGATATCTTTCGTTTTACGATCGCGGATATCCCCGGAATCATAGAAGGCGCGAGTATGGGAATCGGACTCGGTCTTTCTTTTCTTCGTCACATCGAACGTGTAAAAGGGATTCTTTATCTCTTCGATTCTTCTTCCTTGGATATCGAAGAGGATTTGAAGATGCTTCGAAACGAACTTTCGACTTACAATCCGGAACTTCTCAAACGTCCTTATCTGATCGTCCTCAATAAAATCGATATTTGGGATGATCCAGAATTCACAAAGGATCTGATCTCCAAGGTTTCTCATTTAGGAAAGGTCGTCGCGATCTCCGCGGACCAAGAAACCAACCTGGAAGAACTCCTTGAAACGATGGATGAAACTTTTTTTAAGGATGAGATCGAAAAGGTCTTAAATCCGAAAGAATCAAAAACGAATTCTTCTCTTGAAAACGACTCTTCGCTTCCTAAGGAAAGCGTCTTGGATGAAACAGAATAGGATCTTCGAACATGGAACGTTCTTCTCTCTCTGAAAAAATCCGCTCTTCGGAAATGATCGTAATCAAAGTCGGCTCCGCGAGACTTTCCGGTCCCGAGTCGGAAGTGAACGACTTCCTCTTTCAGTTGGTAAGCGATATCCGCCATCTCAGAGATCTTGGTAAAAAAGTGATTCTCGTTTCCTCCGGTGCGATCGCAAGAGGAAGACTTTTGTTAAGCGAACTCCCCTCGTCGATCTCTTCGGGAGATTCCCTTTCCGAAAAACAGGCGTTAGCCGCAATGGGTCAGAATCGGCTCGTCAACCTCTACGACAGTTTTTTTTCGAAGGTAAACCTTAGTATCGCTCAGATTCTTTTTGGGGTTTTGGATCTCGAGTCTAAAGAAGGATACAAGAATCTTAAGAACACATTCACCCAACTACTGGAATGGGGGATTCTTCCCGTCGTAAACGAAAACGATTCCGTCGCGACGGAAGAGGTGAAATTCGGGGACAACGACATGCTTTCCGCGCTTGTAAGCCTGATCGTCGGCGCGGATCTCTTGATCATTCTTACGGGTGTGGACGGTTTTTTAAAAGAAGAGAAAGTCGTTCCTTTTTTAGAAAAAATCGGGAAAGAAAATCTGGACTTAGCGGGAGGGCCGAGCGGTCCCGGAACCGGAGGAATGTTTACAAAACTCAAATCCGCCGGTTTACTTTCGGAAGCAGGAGTTCCCACGGCGATTTTAAACGGCAAAAGAATGCACGTCATTCGGGAATTCTTAGATCAAAATTCGATTGGAACGTTAGTCGCTCCTTCCGGGAATCGTGTTTTTTCCGAAGAAGACGTAAAGGAAATCATTCGAAAAAATCGGAACGGAAATGGAAACGGAGGAAATCATCTATGAAAGAATTGGAATATGTGGAAGATCTCTGCGCTCGCGCTAAAAAATCTTCTCGAACTCTTAAATCGCTTCCGTCCTCACTTAAGAATAAAGTCCTTCTTGATCTCGCAGATATATTAGAAAAACGGAAAGAAGAAATTCTAACCGCAAACGAGTTGGATCTAAAAGACGGAAAAGAAAAAAATCTTTCTTCCGCTCTTATGGATCGACTTCTTCTCAACGAGAAACGAATCGCCGGAATGGCGTCCGCACTTCGAGAAATCGTCGCACTTCCCGATCCAGTCGGCGAAGTCACGAGAGGTTTGACTCTTCCCAACGGACTCGAACTCGTCACGAGAAGAGTTCCCCTGGGTGTTGTCATGGTGATCTACGAATCGCGACCGAACGTTACGATCGATGTCGGCGCGCTTTCTTTTAAATCCGGAAACGCTTGTATCCTTCGCGGAGGAAGCGAAGCGTTTCACTCGAACGCGGCTTTGGTGAAACTTTTTCACGAGGTTTTGCAAAAAGAAGGAATCGACGTCGGTGCGGTTACTTTTGTAGACAAGACCGATCGCGCCTATATGCTTCCTTTCTTTCAACAAACTTCGAAGATCGATATCGTAGTTCCGAGAGGCGGAGAAGGACTGATTCAGTTTGTCTCGGAACATTCTAAAATTCCGGTCGTAAAACACGACAAAGGCGTTTGTAATCTTTTTATCGATGAGGACGCGGATCCTGAAAAAGTGATTCCCATCGTAATCAACTCAAAGGTGCAAAGACCCGGAGTTTGTAACGCGACGGAGAATTTAATTCTTCATACGGGATATCCGTTTCGAAAAGAACTCTTAGAAGCGCTCGCAAAAGAAGGCGTTGAACTTTTACTCGATCCTCCATCACTCTCTCTTTACCCAAAAGGAAAACCGGTAAAGGAAGAAGACTATCTGGAAGAATTTTTGGATCTCAGACTTTCCGTCAAAACGGTATCCTCTTTGGAGGAAGCGTTAGCTTTCATTGAAAGAACCTCTTCCGGTCACACGGAAGCGATCGTGACGGAAGATTTGAGCACCGCGAAACGGTTTACGAATTCTTTGGATTCCGCCGCACTTTTTATCAACTGCTCCACTCGTTTTCACGATGGAGGAGAATTCGGCTTGGGCGCCGAAGTCGGGATTTCCACCGGAAAACTTCATGTAAGAGGACCGATGGGATTGGTTCATCTAACAACGACCACAACATACGTTACCGGCAACGGACAAATCCGAGGATAAATATGTCCGAGGAAAAAAAAATCCTCACTGGTATTTTTGGAGGGAGTTTCGATCCTCCACACGAAGGACATTCCGGGATTCTTAAGTCTTTCTTTGCAGGATTTCCGGATTGCGAAGAAGTGTTTCTTATCCCGAATCGCCAAAACCCGCTCAAGGGAATCAAAGAAACTTCACCGAAAGATATATTAGAAATGTTGAATCTATTTATTCAAGAATTCAAATACCCGATCCGAATACTTGACATAGAACTCAAAAAAAAAGGGCCCAGTTATACGGTTGATACACTTCGAGAATTAAAAACTTCTTATCCAGATCGGGAATTTTTACTTTTGATCGGAGAGGACAACTACGACCACTTTCACCATTGGAAAGACTGGAGAGTTATATTAGAAAACGTTAAATCGGTCTGCGTATTCCGAAGAGTCTCCGAAATAATTCCTATCAATCCAAACCTGCAGGAAGTCTCGGAAAAATTCTTTTTTTTAAAAAATCCACTCATCCCTGTTAGTTCCACGGAATTAAGGCGAGAATTCCGATCCTCCTGGGAAACTTCGAAAATTCCAGCGAACCTGAGGGATTACATAGAAAAAAAAGAGCTCTATTAGTATTAAAGCAAATCCAAAATTAGAATCAACAATCTCTTTTTAACGGTTTGTTTTCTTCGTTTGTTTTCTCTGGTTCTTTACATTTTTCTTATATAACGATTTTTCCAGAGGCTTAGACATGTGGACGTTTCTCGGAAACGTTCCATTTTTTTCGAGCACTTTGTTGATTCTTCCGGCTAATCTTCTTGGATTTACACAATGATCCACGATCAAAAAGGACTGACGTCCGCCATCTACGGCCGGTATATCGAGATAGAAGCCGATTCCTTTTAAAAAGCTGTCTTTCATCGCTCGAAAGCGAAAATCCGAAGAGAGAGGAATTCGGAGCCAACCCCCAGTGTAAAGCCTTTTTCCGGAGGAAAGAAATTGGTTTGCGATGAAGTAAATAAATTCTTGATCCACAAGAATCCGCTCTATTCTTATCAAACGTCTGAACCCTATAGTTAGCGAAATCCAAGAAACCCAAAGGAAAAAGAGCTCAAGAAAGCCGTTAGGAAAAAAGTCAGGATAAGGTTCGAAACAAGATTGCGTAGAATTTTCAACCTCTCTTTTTACGGGGGAAATGACCATATAAAAGAACAAACTTCCGAATGAGATCGAAAGCGAATGCCAAAAAAAAGAACGAGGCGACGGTCGGTTGTATAGGAGTATCTGATCCATGAATTTCCTTGACGTTTGCCTTTTCTAACAATTCCGGTTCTACTGATTTTCACCCAAGTGGGGCTTTTCAGTAACAGCGAAATCAAATCGGTCTTCCCAAGATTTAGTAAGAATCCCTGCAGAGATGGCGAGTGGAGGAGAGTTTGATCAACGCGTTTACGCAAACTTCGAATAGCACCGAAGCGGGAGTCTATTTGTTGAAGATATCTGTAAGAGTTCTGACAACTGCCAATCTTTGATCGAGTGGAGAGAATAGAGAATAAAGATCCCTTTGCGATTATACGAACTTCGTAGAAACAAAATACTACTCTCAACACAAATCCCTCGGTGCGTTTATATGAACTTCGTAGAAACGTGATATTCTATATCTTGAAAGTTTCCGTCGGAGTTCCGACAAAGCGGGTAAAACAAAGTCGAGTGAAAGCGCGCTTTGGTCACCGCGCGTTTAGGCGAACTTCGTAGAAATGTGATATTCTATGTCATTGAGATTTCTGTCGGAGTTCCGACAGAGTAGGTAAAAACAAGTCGAGTGAAAGTATGTTAGGCCCATTGTGCAATTAGGCGAACTTCGTAGAAACAAAATACTACTCTCAACGCAAATCCCTCGGTGCGTTTATACGAACTTCGTATAAGGGTGAAACGGGTCTTTTTTTTTGAAGATATTTATAAGAGTTCTGACTACTGCTGGCGAAGCAAAGTTGGTTGAAAGCGCACGAGAACCACCGTGCGATTAGGCGAACGGCATATAAACGCAACAATGGAATTTTTTTTTTAAAGTTCCGTAGGACTTCCGAGAACGACCCCATGGCTTCGGTTATGTGAATTGTTATGAAGTTCGGATCGCCTTGCGTTTATGCGAATTACTTAGAAATTCAGAGATGATATTCTAAATCTTCAAGTTTCTGTCGGAGTTCCGACAGAACAGATAATTTAATTTCAACGAAAGTATGTCATGGTCGCCCCGCGTTTATGCGAACTTCGCAAAAACGCAGAATCAGAGGCAGTACGTTCGTCTGTAAACTCCCACCAATTTCTAAATTGGATTTGTATATTGGTAAAAGTGAAAGGCAATCCTAAGCGATATTATTGCGAAGAGGCGAAAAGTTATCGATCGTTGTTCCCACAAAATAAAGCGCTTTCATCAAAGAACGAAGCGAGCAAATAGGAACAGATAGAGCGGGATGGTGATTCAAAGGAATTTGCAACGCCTTTGAATTCTTCCTGTAACCGAATTTCGTAAAAGTCGAAAATCTACTTTTGACTTAAGAACTCGTCCGTTTATGCAAACTTCGTAGATTCGAAAAATATCCAAACTTACCAACTTATTTGCGTTTAGGCGAACTTCGTAGAAACGAGAAATTCTATATCTTGAAAGTTTCCGTCGGAGTTCCGACAACGACCAAGTCTCGTCGTTTGGAGTTATTTTAAGTAGAGCCCTGGGCGTTTAGGCGAACTTCGTAGAAACTAAAAATCTACATTTTGCCGCAAAAATTTTTACCAATTCAACGAGCTTATAAAATTTGCTCAGAATCACAGCATTCTGGCAGAAAATACAAAACTTTTTAGAGAAGGGAATTTCCCGATAAACCTTCCCATTCCGAATAGGATGCACAGCGATGGAACTATTTATGCTCTCAATTTCTCCTCTCCAAGATGAGAATTCACAATCTTGAGAAGAAAGACGTCGGAGTTACGACAAGGAACAAATTCTTAAAAAAGAATTGAATCTTCGGAGAGTTTTCTTCCTCGAGATTCCTCGAAGGTTTGAAAACCAGATATCCAAAAAGGAGCCACTTGCAATATGGAATACAGTTTCCGTTAACGAATCCAAGCCTAAATCTCGCTCATTTGTAAAATCAAAGTTCACTTTGAAAAAAAATAGAATTTTCAATTCATTCTCTCCCTACAGCCTGGACTCATGAAGGCAGACTTCTTTTACGATCCGGAAACGATCCGCCGAGTCTTAGAAACACCCCAAAAAACTTGGTTCAAAGAAGGTTCCCGAATCACCAACATTACGACCTCTTCCAGTGAAGCGGAAATCGGCTCCCTTTTTGTTCCTCTTAGAGGAAATCGTGACGGACACGAATTCATCAGAGACGCAATTTCTCGAGGTGCATCCTATTTTTTAATCGAAGCGGATCATCCTCTTCGCAAAAGTTTATCTTCGGAGGAAGAGAAAAAAGCGATTCCGGTCAATGACACGTTATCCGCTCTTGGAAAGCTCGCGGCCTTTCATCGTTCTCGATTCCGTCCGATTCTCATCGCGGTAACGGGTTCGAGCGGGAAAACGACGACAAAAGAACTTCTCGGAAATTGTCTCCGACCAATCGGAGAATCTGCGTTAGTCGTCACTGAAAAAAATTATAATAACGAAATCGGACTTCCCTTCACTCTTTTTAGAATCACAGATATGACAAGAATCGTGGTTTGCGAAATGGGAATGAATCATAGAGGAGAAATTTCGAGACTTTCCACGATCGCAAAACCGGATCTTGCAATCATAACCACTATCGGAACAGCACACATAGAATTTTTAGGAAGCCAAAAGAATATCGCGAAAGCGAAAGCGGAAGTGGTCGAAGGATTCCAAAACGGAGGAAAACTTTTTTTCCCAAGCACCGGAGAACATTTAAAAATTCTTAAAAAGAAACTAAAAAAATACGGGGGAAAACTGATTCTCAGCGAACCGGAAAAGACATTCACTATTATTGAAAGAAAGCCCTTGGGCTTCACTCTTGAATATAAAGGAAATAGAATAAACTGGAATCTTCCCGGAGAAAAACTCCTCGAAAATCTCGCCCTTTCCGTCGCGCTCTTAGAAACGATCGAAACACCAAAGGAATGGATCTTAGAAGGAATTTCGAGTTTTCGATCCGGCAATAAACGCCTCGATTTACAAACCGGAAAATACTCCATTATCAACGATACATACAACGCAAATTACGAATCCATGATATCCTCTCTCGAAGTGGCAAATCAGTTAGCCGATGGGAAAGATTTTTACGCGGTCTTAGGCGATATGAAAGAATTGGGAAAACATTCTTCTACCTTTCACAAAAAGTTGGGCACTCAGTGCGCTGAATTTAAAAACTTGAAAGGACTCTTTACATTCGGTAAAGATGCAGAATGGATCCAAAAAGAATTTAATAAGCGCGCGAGTTCACCCAGATTTTCTTTTCATTTTGACGGAACCACGGAAGGTCTCAACGAACTCTTAAAAACTTTTGTCGAAAAAGTGCCGGAATCTTCGGTCGTCTTAGCAAAAGCGTCCAGAGGAATTCAACTGGAGCGCTTCGTCGAAGGTCTTCCGGTTTAGTACTTGCAAACCGAAGATTGAAAAGAATTATCTAACGCAGGAGAAAGAACTTGGGCGCAAAAGTTGCAATCATTATGGGAAGTCATTCCGATTGGGAAACGATGAAAGAAGCCGAGCTCATTCTAAACGAGTTCGGCGTTTCCGTTCATAAGGAAATCGTTTCCGCACACAGATCTCCCGAACTTATGTTAGAATTTTCTAAATCCGCAAGAGACGCAGGTTTTTCCGTCATCATCGCCGGTGCCGGCGGTGCGGCCCATCTTCCGGGAATGGTAGCCTCTCTGACGACGCTTCCCGTTCTCGGAGTTCCGATCCAAAGTAAAGCACTGAACGGACTGGACAGCCTTCTTTCCATCGTTCAAATGCCGGGCGGAGTTCCGGTTGGAACTCTGGCGATCGGGGTCGCCGGTGCAAAAAACGCAGGTCTACTTGCGATTCGAATTCTTTCTCTCCAAGATTCTAAACTCTCTGAGAAACTTTCCAAATATAGGGATCAAATCCGCGAAGACGCACTTTCTAAGAATAAGGATCTTCTGTGACACAAAATAAAATTCTTCTTCCGGGAGCAAAGCTCGGAGTCATGGGCTCCGGTCAGTTAGCAAGAATGTTTGCACTGGAAGCGATACCGAACGGCTATGAAGTTTTCGTTTATTCTCCGGAACAGAATTCTCCTGCGGGAGGTGTGGGCGCAAAAGAATTCGTCTTTGATTACGAAGACAAAGATGCGATCCTCTCTTTTTTAAAATCGATCGACGCACTCACATTCGAATTTGAGAATATTCCAGATTTGGCACTTTCCATAATTGAGGATTTTGAAAGGAATTCGGACCTGATCGTCCGTCCGTCGGCAAGCTGTATTCGAATTGCACAGAACCGCTGGAAAGAAAAGTCCGCGTTTCGGGAAGCAGGAATCCCAACCGTGAACTTTTTTCCGGTCTTTACCGAACAGGATAAAAACGAGGTCCCTAAAAAAGTCGGATATCCCTGTATTCTAAAAACCAATACGATGGGTTATGACGGGAAAGGGCAAGTAAAGTGTAAGTCAGAGGACGAACTGATCACCGCACTCTCCTCTCTCAGAGAACTCAATCATATCGTGGAGGAATTTTTTCCATTCACATCCGAAGCCTCCGTCATTTTTGCAAGATTTCAAGACGGAACGATTTCGCACTATCGTCCTTCATTAAACATCCATAAGAATCATATCCTGGATCTAACCTTTCATCCCGGTGACTTCCCTTCGATGATAGAAACCAAGCTCGTCGATTATGCGAAGAAACTTGCCGAGAAAATTGACTACATCGGAGTTTTTGGAATCGAGTTTTTTATCAAAGAAGATCGAATCCTCTGCAATGAATTCGCACCAAGACCGCACAACTCGGGACATTTTAGTCAGGACGGCGGTTCTCTCTCCCAATTCTCCCTTCAGCTGAGAACGCTCTGTAATCTTCCGGCTCCAACGGAAATTCCAGTGAGGCCCGTGACGATGAAGAATATTCTTGGCGAAGACTACAAACCGGAATCGAAGCTCTGGATGGAAACATTAAAGAATCCTCATTTTCATCTCCATCTCTATGGAAAAACGGAAGCCCGAAAGGGAAGAAAAATGGGTCATTGGAATTACTCGGGACCGAAGCCCGAGTCAGCTTTCGAACATTGGGAATAATTTAAGAAAGTGATTTTTCACGGGCGGGATTCTTTCGATTCTAATCGATTTGCTGAAAGATTAAACGAAGTCTGAAATTCTTATCGAAAGGAAACGCGCGTTCGATGTGATTTTCGTTTTGATGCTATTATTTTTTTATAAAACCCTTTTTTTTCTTTCCTCAACCTCCGAAATAGAGGCCAGTTGTTTCTTAGGAAGAAGAAAAGTGAAACGATATAACTTATTTCGGTTTAGGATTTTTTCCTCTCTACTTCCTTTTTTAGTTTCAATTCTGATAAGCTCTTCTCTCCTCTATTGTTGGTCCAATCCCTTTTACAAACCGCCGATCGAATGTGTAAGCAATATTAACAATTCGCTTTGTCCGAAGGAAAATTCGTTCGGATTGATCTTAACCGGAATCCTTGCCGGTTTCCTTTATGCCGAAAACGCAGTCACAGTATCGAATGTAGCAAATTATTCTATTCTTCAGTCTGGTTTTTTAACAGGTAAAGCGCAGACCCCGGCGGTGTATGTTTCTCTGGACGGTCAACCCGGAAGTATCGTTCCAGTGGATAGTCTTTCCTCATGGAGATATCAACTTCCCGCGCCTTCCGTTACGGGAACCTTTTGGAAATTAGGAACGAGACACAAGATTTCCATCAGTGCAGTCGATTCGTTTGGGAATATCTTCGGAAGTAAGTCAATCAATGTGATCAAGGGACCGAATCGTGATACCAACGGAGACGGGTTTGCAGATGCCCTTCTTTCTGTTTCTCCGAGTAACGCGGTTGTAGGGTACGGGCTTGTTTTTTTAGGACACGGAGATACGGGAAATCCATCTCCAACTCCGGACTCTATTCTCACGGACGGTCAAGCGGGAGGAACCTATTTCGGAGATCGGATCGGTTCCGGTGATTTCAACGGAGACGGTTATGCGGATATGGTCATCGGCGCTCAGGCCTCACCCGCATTCGGTACGATCGGAGCCGCTTTTATCTTTCACAGTTCCGGCCCGAACGGAATTCAAAGTCAAAATTTACTTTCCGGTGGTTCGTACAATACTTTGATCCAAGGTCAGAACAGCGGGGAAAGACTCGGCTCAATGGTGTTAGGCGGAGACGTAAATAACGACGGCTATGATGATGCGATTCTAACCTCTCCATGGCTTAACGGCGTAAGTTATATTTTTTATAGCCAGGGATCGTCCGGAGTTCCGTCCAAAAATTTAGGAGCGGGCGGATTGGCCGACATTAAGTATTTAGGGGCCGCGGATAACTTCGGTTCGAGTTCCAGCGTCGGGGATATCAATGCAGACGGATACATGGATTTAGTCGTAGGCGCTCCCACGTTCAATACAAACCAGGGAAGAGTTTATATCTTTATATCAAATGCGGGAGTTCTTCCTCTAACGCCGCAATATCTGATTTCGCCTAACGCGCAATGCCCTCCGGGGGGAGGATGCAATTACGCTTCGTCTATGGTTCAACTCGCCGATTTCAACGGAGATTCTTGCGCCGATCTCGCGGTAACGGCACAGGGATACAACACGAACAGAGGACTCGTCTTCGTCTATCATTCTAACTGCGGCGCGACAAATCCTTTTTCGAATACGCCGAATACGACTTTGTTCGGTCCGTCTCTTTCCACTTGCAACGGAGGAACCAACTGCTCCTTCGGCGTGTCTATGTCCTCCGGTGATATAAATGGGGACGGTTTTGCCGACCTCCTCGTCGGCGCCAATCAGACTTCGAATAATTTCGGGAACGCTTACATATTTCAAAGTGCGGGTTCGACCGGCATCCCGAACGTAGATTTGAGCTCCGGAGGCTCCGCAGTAGCTGTGTTAGGCGGGGAATCCGCAGGTTTACATTTCGGAATTTTTACCGTTCTCCAGGATATGAACGGAGACGGATTGTCTGATGTCCTCGTTTCCGCACCGGATCCGATCGCAACAGGAGCTTCCCAAGTTGGGAAAGGTAAGGTTCATTTTTTTAAGACCGACCCTTCCACTGGGATGGGGAATCAGAATCTGAACGCAGGCGGAAAGGCAACGGCCACTCTCACATATTCAAACGGACTTTCTTTTGGAAATTCAGTTGCCTCTGATCAAATCGATTTATTGGAATCGAAGATTTCCTTTCTTTTCCGTTAAACGTTCCACAAAAAAAGGTCGGAGGAACGTTCCGCTGTTTTTGAAGATCCATCCGATTCTTTTGAAAAAACTCCCGAGAATGGCTTGGAATCACAAACCGATTTTTCGATATTAGGGGAAAAACGCTAAGAACGGATTCCAAAATCAAAAAGGAAATTTGGAGGAAGGACTGAAAAAAGTTTTCACCCTCTTTTCATTTTCGCGAGATGGGCTCTACACGATTCAAAACGGAGGAGTTCCCGCATTTTTTTTTAGATCTCGAGGCAAACTGATAAAACAGAGATCGATCACTCACAGAACACTCGGCTTTCCCATCTTCTTGTTTTCACATACCGTCGCCAAAGGAAAAGAAATCTGTAACTGGATCAAAGTTCGAATCCGATCGTATGGGGGAAAATCCATACATTAGAATATTCTAATTTTTGTATTCATTTTCTCCACGAAAATGAATACAAAATCAATTTCAAAAAAAGGAAACCGCATCGAAGGATAAAATTCCAAAATCTTCCCTTTCGAAAGCTGAATCTTACCCACTAGTTCTACGGATCTTCAGAAAATCCGTCGGAACTACGACAATTCTTCCGTAAAAGTCGCGCGCCCCACCCTGATCTTGGGTGGAGGGGCGTGGAGGCGGAAAAATCCTCGGAAACATTCCTCTATCATAAAATCAAACTTCTCGCAAGAAAATATTCTCTTGTAGGAATTCCTACAAAACCCTTGTCTCGGGACGATTCTTGTCGTATCTCCTCTCAACTTGCGGACAAGGCTAAGCAATTTCGGGTGGCGGGAAAATTCCGGTCAAATCCCTCTTATCAGAAAAACATACTTTTTGCAAGTACAATCTTCCCTGTAGGAACTACTAAAATAGCCTTTTCTTGAAGTAAGATTCTCTTCACGGGTTCCTCACACATGCGGGAAAGGTCATACTGAAATCGGAAAATCAGACGTTCGGCTTACCGATCGAAAAGTATTGAAAGCCCTCTTTTTTCATCAGCTCGGGAGAATACTGATTTCTACCGTCGAAAATCACATTCGATTTCAATAATGTTTTAATTTTTCCGAAGTCGGGTTCCCTAAATTCTCTCCATTCCGTAAGGAGAAGAAGCGCGTCAGCTCCCTTAAGAGCCGAATACGCGTCCGCAGAATATTCTACTTTTCCTTGAAAATAAACCGCCGAGGTTTCCTTAGAAACTGGATCGTAGACTTGCAACTTTACGTTTTTCTCATGAAGTTGCAAAAGAAGAGGAATGGAAGGAGCCTCTCTCATGTCGTCGGTTCCGGGTTTGAAGGAAAGACCCCAGACCGCGAGGGTTTTTCCGGAAAGATTCGATTCTCCATAAAACTTTACGATTTTCTCATAGAGTCTGAGTTTCTGGGCTTCGTTGACTTCTTCCACTTTGCGAATGATCTGCAGAGGAGCGCCTTCATCTTCGGAAGTTTTGATCAGAGCGCGAACGTCCTTTGGAAAACAAGAACCACCGTAACCGATTCCCGCGTAGAGGAATTGTCTTCCGATCCGAGAGTCGGTTCCCATTCCTTTGCGAACGTCTTCGTAGTTCGCTCCTACGACTTCACAGAGATTCGCGATCTCGTTCGAAAAAGAGATCTTTGTCGCGAGAAATGCGTTACACGCGTATTTCGTAAGTTCCGCGGAGACGACGCCCATTCTTAAAATCGGATTTCCGTTTAATACAAAGGGAGCGTAGAGTTGTGCGACCAAGTCCCCTGCTCTCTGCGTGTCGGAACCGATCACAACTCTTTCCGGGCGCATAAAGTCGTCGATCGCCGCCCCTTCTTTTAAGAATTCAGGATTGGAAACGACGTCGAATTCTTCTTTTGTCTCGTTTGCGATTATCGCTTTGACCTGGGCCGCAGTTCCGACCGGAACCGTGGATTTGTCCACGATGACCTTGTAGCCGTTGATCGATTTTCCGATCTCTCTCGCGACCGCAAAGACGGCGGAAAGGTCGGAGGAACCGTCGGGAAGTGTGGGAGTCCCCACAGCGATAAAAATGAGGTCGGTCTTTTCCACTCCTTCTTTCAGAGAAGTGGTAAACTCCAGTCTCTTTTCTTTGGCGTTGTTCAAAACGAGTTCGGAAAGACCGGGTTCATAGATAGGAATGATTCCTTTTTTGAGATTTGAGATCTTCGTTTCGTCCTTATCGACGCAGATCACTTGATTTCCGTATTCTGCAAAACAAGCGCCCGCAACGAGGCCGACATAACCGCTTCCAATCACGCAAACTTTCATATTGAGAACCAGGATTCCGGACTTTCCGGACTTAGAAAGAAAAATAAATCGGGATCAAACGTCTTTTTTGAGACTGCTTTTTACCGGCAACCACGCGGCGCCTTCGAATTTCGGAAGATCCAGACGTTCCAATTCAAAGGAAAGAATTCCGTCCTTCCAGAGATAACTTTGTCCTACGTGATTGTCCCCTTCGTGCAAAGCGAGACCGAGAGAATATTTCCCGGCCGAAAAGTTGAGTGGAAGTCGGAAGTTCGCCGTAATCGATTCTCCCGCGAGAATGTTTTTCAAAGAATTGCCGAGGTGAAACGTATTTGTTCCGAACGCACGGATTCCTCTCGCGTCGTCGATATGAAAACCCACGGTCAAATCCGGAATATCTTTCTGAAACTTCGCTCCGACCTCGATCTCGATCTCCGCTCCGACGGGAAGAATCTTAGGATTGATCTGACCCTTGTATTTCAAACTCAGAGAAAGGTTTTCCAAGGGAGAATCCTTTTGTAAGGGAAGAATCGATTCTTCTCCCGATCCGGAGTCCGCGATGATCTGCATGTATTCCCGAAATCCTTCCACAGGATCTCCGTCGAACACGAGTTTGCCTTTTTCTAAAATCAAAACCCTCGAACAGACGGATTTGAGAAGTTCCAGATCGTGGCTCACGATCAAGGTCATGGTTCCTTTTTCTTGGAAGGAACGAAAACGGTGCAGACATTTTTGTTGAAAGCTCGCATCCCCCACCGCGAGGGCCTCGTCCACGATGAGAATATCCGGCCTTGAAAACGTCGCCAATGCAAAACCGAGACGCATCACCATCCCGGAAGAATATTGCTTAATTGGAATATTCTTAAATTCTTTTAAACCCGAGAATTCGAAAATTTCGTCCATCGAAGAAGATATTTCCTTCGGACTGAGTCCCCAGACAAGACCGTTGTAGTAGAGATTTTCCTCCCCCGAAAGTTCGGGATTGAACCCGACCCCCAATTCCAATATGGAACGAAGCGTTCCGTTCTTTGTGATCTTTCCGGACGCGTAAGACGAAACCCCGGTCAAAACTTTCAAGAGCGTCGACTTACCCGCGCCGTTTCTTCCGATCAAACCTACGATTTCTCCCGGCTCGACCTGAAAGCTGATATCTTTGAGAGCGTCATAACGTACGTCGTTCCCAAAAAACCCGAGAGTAAGAACGTTGAGAATTCTTTTGGAAGGTCCGCTAAATCCGTTGTAGACCTTATGAAGATTTTCTACTTTCAGGCTCAAAGATGGTCCAGGATCACCGAATGAAATTTAGAACGGGAGAAAATTCCGATCGAAGGAAATAGAATCAGATAAGGAAGGAATTCCTTCCAATGAAAAACCGGAACGAAGTCGTTTAACAAAACGGAACGAAAAACTTCCAGGGGAAAGTTGAGAGGATTCCAGACGTTGACCGAATGTAAAAAACCGGAAGACAAATAAAGGATCGGCAAAGACCAAAAGAAGAATTGGGAAATCAGTCGAATCAAAGGAGTAATGTCCCGAAGAATCACGTTCGCTCGCGCCAAATAACCCTGCACAAAAGACAAAAGAATTCCGACCGTGGAAATCACAAGAATCGAAAGAGGAAACAAAAATACATTCAATTTTCCGAATATACCGAGAACGACCAGAACCGGAATCGCCGTCACCAAAAAATGAATGAGCATCTGAACAAAGGGAATCCAGAGAAATATCTCCGGACCCAAAGGGGATCTTTTGATCAACTGCCGATTTTCGGTAAGAATGGAGGTTCCTCGGATCATATATTCCTGAAGAGGAACCCAAAAAAGAAGTCCGCTAAACGCGTAGCCGATAAAATCAACCGCGGATTCCGGATTCCCCTTGAGATGTAAGAATAAGAATACGATCGTATAAATGAGAATGATGCTGAGATTCTGGACGAGCATCCAGGAAATTCCGAGAGCGCTTCCGGCAAATTGTAAGGCGTAATCTCTCCTCACTAATATCCAAAGAATCGGTAAATTTTTCAACACTTCGTTTCAGCCTGAAGAACCTTACCTTCCTTACAGGAATAGATCCCGTCAATTCCAAAAATCCATTGGTCAATGAGTTCCAATCCGAGCGATTCCAAAAGTTTTTTGAAATTCTTATAGATCCAAAGATCGTCCTTACTCGGTTTCGAACTCGACTCGGGATGATTGTGTGCGATGATCACGGAAGAAGCCGCGTCGTTTAAGATGATCTTCAGAAGATCCCGGCTCTGCACTCCCACTTCTTCCAAACTTCCCACCGCAACGATCTCGGCTCGTAAAACAGCACCTTCGGGAGAAAGTGTAATCAGAACAAAACATTCTCTGTTTTTGGGAATGAGACTGGTGGAAAGATAATTGATGAGATGCTCCGGTGAATAACGTTTCCCCTTGAGAGCCTCCCATTTGAGACGCCTTGCGAATTCTACGGCCGCAAGCAAGGTTGTTGCCTTTGCCGGACCGACGCCTGGGATTTGTATTAGATCCGAAACCTTCTTCTGAAGAAGGCCACCCAAGCCCCGGCTATGATGGAGAATACTCCGACTCAGTTCGTCGATCGGTTGAGCCCGATTTCCCCTTCCCAGAAGTACCGCCAAAAGTTCCCAATCTTGCAAGGACTCGGCTTCATACGCTATGCGCGCTCTGGGATCCGGGAAAGGGCTCAACCTTTCCGAGAGTTTTCCGCCAGACTTCAAATCCGCTTCAGGTTGTTTTTACTGAGCTCAGACAGAGAATCTGCAAACCAGGTCCCCTGTTGAACTACTTCCCCTTCGAACGCTTCTTCCAGATAATCCGCGAAGGATTTCAGATTGGATTCTCCCGCACGAGTTCTTTCCCTCCAATTAGGGCCAGCACCTGCGAGACCACCACGTTTTCTCTGGTAATTTGCTGATTCTTGCAGAGATCGAATGATCATAGTCTTCTCTCCATTCTTATTAAATTAGACGACATAAAACGATAAAACCACAAATAATTCCACTTAACGGATATGTATATACTACTCAAAACATTAGTAAATGTCAACTAAAAACGCTCAAAATTTTAAAATCCTTCGATTTTCGAGTCCAGAGCGATCTTGGGTAATAAAACCTGTGGTTTTCCTCCGTTTCTGTTCTTTATCTTACCTTTCCCCCCGGACAAAACGGTTTCCTTTCGATTTTTTTTTCGTACGTTTTGCGTTTTTTTTAGAATTTCCACCCTTCGAAAGCGGATCGAAGAACCGTTTTCGATGTGGGGAAAACGCTAAGCATACCTCTTGGAAAGGAGAAGAATCGACTTCGGTTCCTCCTTTCCTTTCTTTTTCTTCTCCTTTCTCACTCGAGTCGGGCTGAAACGCATTCGAAGGAAGGTTCACCAAGGGATCTGAATCCGTTTCTCTTTTCCGCGAGATCGAATTCTTCTTTTGCTCTGGGGTTTTGGACGGAGGCGAAAAAGGAAACGCTTCCTTCCTACGGATTCAAACTTTCTCTTCCCATTCTTCCGGAAAATCCAAGACATCTCTGGAAGTGGAATCTTCTTTCGGAGAAGGAAAGAAATCCGGAACAAGAGAATCGTTGGTTTTACCGGACTTTCTCCGGACTGGAATATTCTTATCTTCCGCCGGAGAATCGATTTCGTCTTTCTTTCTTTGCCGGTTGGGAAAGAGCTGAAATCGATCTGTTCGTTTTCGGAACACGTCTGGAATTTTTCGAAAAACAAGGGATTCAAGTTTTCGGAAAACGAGGCGGGAATTTCGAAAGTGTTTCTATCTTACTCCATTCTCCGAGGGAAAAGGAGTTCACTCTTTTTTTAGGAGCCTCTCGGAGCTGGAACGGAGCACAGACGGAGGATCGTTTTTCTCTCGGTGTCGATTTTTCCTGGGAGAATTTGCAGCTTTCCGCTTTTGGAAACGAAACGAAAGACAAACAACATTCTATTTCTAGTATATTCGAATTTCGGAATATTTTTGCTCAGCGGAAAGTTCTCCCCAAAAAAGAGACGGGTTTCAAAAACGTCCAAAATCGGAATCAATATCATTCCTTATCCAAGATTTCCCTCGGGGTACAGGAACTCTTATCCGCAGGTTTTTCTCTCGATTCTTCCCTGAGAATCTCCAGAGAAAGCTATCTTTCCAGAGAAGCATTTTTCGAATTCGTGGAATCTCTTCCCGAAAAGGAAAAAAACCGCGTCCTTGCGATTTTGAGGAAGAGAAATCCCAGTGAAAAGAAGGAGAAACGTTGATGTTTTCCTTTTTTTCTTCCTCTAAAATCCGAGGTGGCTTCGATTTCCATTCTTCGTATCTTTATTTCCTCGTTTCCGACGTATCCTTCTTTTTGTCTTGGAATCGATGTTTCCGTTCGATTTCGGATCTTGCAAATCGAGTTGTTCTTTTTCGAACTGTTTCGCCGGTACGAACACGTTCCTTCGTAGAAATATTTTTGACTCGCGAAAAAATCGAAAGCGGTTTCATAAATAAGTTTCGTTTTTTTGAATATTCTAGATTCTTACTTTGTTTTAAAATTTTTTCCGCTTCGTTTGTGTTGTTTTTTCCGTTTGTCCCCCGTCTTTTTTCCGAAAATTCCAGGGTCGGTGCGACCTTCGAAACGTATAACTCTCGTTATACCCGAGAAGAAAAGGAAAACTGGTTTTTGAAAACGTCCAATTGTCCGTTGAAACTTAAAAACCCAAGCAAAGAATTCCCTTCGTGTTGGACCGGATTTTTGGAAACGAGACGTGCGAAACCGCTTTTTTCCGGCAAATGGGAAAACGAATTTGTAAGAGTCAGCGTTGGTCATCGGTTTCGACCTCTGGAGAATTTTTATTTTTTACGGGACGACAATTTTTATACGGCTCTTCCCGAGATAGAACAGCCAATCCATCGATCCGCATTCGTGAATGGGAAGTGGGCGGACTGGAATTTCGGTTCCTATTTTTCCGAAGTCGAAGCGCGGAAACGCGGCGGTTATTTTTTGGTTTCTCCCAAAAGAATATTCGAATTTGCTTATGCACCGGAGTCAAAAACGCACTACGCCTCCGTAGATTTTCGATCCAAAAATTTTCGGCTTCCCGGTCCGAAAGTCCTTTCTCGAATCCAGACGTTTGGAATCAAAAAAGAATGGGACGGAACCTTCTACACTTCGATCTTTGTGGAACCTTTGGATACGGAATTTCGGGTCACCGGGTATCGTGGAAAAAGTCGGGAACTCTTCGCGATCGATCCGAATCGAACGGAACTCGACGGAAAAGCCTCTCTGGCTCGTTTGGGAATCGTTTCCCATTCTTATTTTTCTTTGGAATGGGTTCGCGCTTGGAAGCGGCCCCTTCCTTTGGAAAACGAGGGTTCTGCGTTTTTGGAAAATTCTGTGGAACCTTCCGTTACGACGGATTCTCAACGTTGGCAAATCGTAGGTGGAAAAGCGCCCTTGTATTTTGGAGAGGCGGGAGGAATTCTCCTTTCTCTTCGTAATTATTCGCAGGATCATTCTTCGGAAACTTTAGGAAGAGGTCTTTCTTATTCCTTTCAGAAGAAGAATGTTTCGATCGAGGCCGGTCAGGAATGGAGGACCAACGGGGATTTGATCACGGAAGGCAAATGGTCCTTCCGTCTGGACGATTCTTGGAACTTGGAAGGCGCTTTTTTATTTCAAAAAGAAGGAAACCGAACGGATTCCCTTTTCGAAGCGAGGACCGCGAGAGACGAGACGAGCTTTGTATTTACGGATCGGAATTCTTCATTTCGTCTCAGACTTCTTTCGCCTTACGTCGCTTTTACGGTGAGCCATTCTCGAAAGAAGGAAAACAAAAGCGACGGAATCTGGATCAACCTTCAGGTGCAATTCCCGTTTTAGTCCTTATCTTAAAACGAGAGAGTGAACGGGAGCGAGAGTCCAGGTTTTTTTGCAGAAGTAGGAACTCCTATGTGAGTTTCAGAAAATATTCTTTTTAAAATTCGGGGAGGATTCTGCGGGAACTCCTCTGTTTTCGGTTTCTTAAACTTTGATTTACGTCGGCGCTTTGAATCAAAGAAAATACGTTAGAAAATTCCTTCGGAACAAACAATACCTTTCTTAAAAAAGTCGCGTCCCCTACTTCCGTAGAATCGATCCGCACGTTGCATTTTTGGATTTAGCGAAAAGTTTCGTGGGAAACACGCCGTGTCTTTGATCTTTCAGAAAGCTCGATCCGTTTCAGATTCCATTCTCTCTCCGTATTTTAGTGAAAAGTTCGAATACAAATTCCCCGTTGGGTTCGTGTCAAACCTCGACGGCTTTCGAACTTGCGGGCTCTGGTGAGGTTCAAAGCGAACGGACCTTGATCGATCTATTTTTACGGCCTTTGGATCTGTGTAAGTTTCTTTTTGCGGAAACCCCTTTTAGAAAGACGGAAGTTTCCGCGTCAGAATACGCTAAAGAATGAAGAAATTCTAATATTCTAAATAATCGGATAGAATTTTCGTTTTCTTAATCGAGCTTCACTCTGAATTCTTGAATCAGATGGATGAGAAAGGTCATAATCCCGGAAAAGATATAAAAGAAAATCAATCCGTAGATAAGCCATGGCCAGCGATTTACTCCGATCGATACAAGAAGAAGGGTCACTCCCCCGATAAGAAGGAAGATCCTCGTGGGATTGAGTTTGGATTTGATGGCCGCTTGCGGTTTCGAATAACGTATGTTGGAGACCATGAGAATCGCGATCAAAACAAATCCGATGATCGTGAGCCAATGAGGCGCCGAGTTTGCGTTTAAAAAAATCGGAAAAAATCCGACGGTCACTCCTGCGACAGGCGAAGGAAGTCCGGTAAAGGATTTCGGATCGTGAGCCACATTGAATCTCGCGAGTCGATACGCCGCGCAGATCGGAAAGATCGCCGCGACGAGCATCCCGATCGGGAAAAGATCCTCTTTTCCGAAGACATCGATCTTATATTCGGAAAGGACCATCTGATACATTAAATATCCGGGAGCGATTCCGAATGCAGTGAGATCGGCAAGACTATCCAAATCCGCCCCTAATTCCGAGGTCGCATTTAGGGCACGAGCGACCATTCCGTCCAGTCCGTCAAAAAGAGCCGCGAGCAATATAAAGAATCCTGCAAGTGTATAAGCCTGCAATTCGCTTCCACCTCTGGATCCGGCTTCGGAAGCGACGAGCATCGCACTAAATCCCATCGTGAGATTTCCAAGAGTGATTGTATTAGGAACCCAGCTGAGTTTGAGTTTCATGAAAAGATCTCCTGTCTAGAAGGACTTACGGTAAAATCGATATCTCTTTTGTAACCTTTCCGGAACAAATAGTACCCCAACGTAGCTACCATTGCCCCGTTGTCCGTACAATAAATTTTTTTCTTCGGGCTAAAAAGTTCCACAGAATTCTTTTCGGCCCAGGTCTGCAATCGTTTCTGAAGAGTGGAATTGGCGAGAACTCCTCCGCCTGCAAAAACCCTCCGAATCCCGGTTTTCTGAACTGCGCGTTTGAGATTTCTTTCCACGAGATCAAAAGCGGAATTCTGGAAATTCCAGCAGATTTGTTCTTGGGAAATATCTTTTTGCTTCTCGAGGAGAACCATCACGGCGGTTTTGAGCCCGCTGAAAGAAAAGGAAACTTGGTCTTGGGGAAGATTTCGTAAGAGAGGAGGAAGAATCGGTCTTTCGTCGGGGGTGGGTTTGTATTCCCGAGCCTTGGCTTCGATAAAAGGACCTCCGGGATAAGGAAGATTCAAGAGTCCCGCCACCTTATCGAAGGCTTCTCCCAAGGCGTCGTCCATCGTGTCTCCGACAAGTTCCATTCTCCCGAATTCTTTCAGATTGTAAATTGCGGAATTACCCCCGGACAAAAGAAGGCCGAGGACCGGGAATTCTATGGGAACTCCCTCCAGGTGAAGGACTGCAAAGTGAGACTGAAGATGACAGACCGGTAAGATCGGAGTTCCATAGACCATGTGGATACAACGGGCCATCTGAGCTCCGACCATCAAGGATCCGGTCAATCCGGGGGAAGAAGTCACCGCAACGTAGGAAAGTTCTTCGAAGGAGACCTTGGCTTCTTCCATCGCTTCTTCCAAGAGGAGATTGATCTTTTCCAAGTGAGCGCGCGAAGCGATCTCAGGCACGATTCCCCCATAGGGTTTGTGAAGGTCGATTTGACTAAAAATCCGGAGACTGAGGAGTTCCTTCCCATCGCGGACGATTCCGATCGAGGTCTCGTCACAACTGGTTTCGATTCCCATCCCGATCATGAGAGAACCCGATCCACAAAGAAATTGAATCTCTTGAAAGACCGTCGTAACAACGACAAACCTCCGTGAAAGCCGCGCGCCCCCACCCTCATTGGGTGGAGGAGGCGGGCCCGTGGGAAAAAATCGGAAGACTTTTCTCTATCAGAAAAACCGAATCTTTGCAAGAATAAAGTATCCTCTCTCTTCCGTCGGAACTCCGACAAGAGTTCAAATTGAAATCTCCTTGATTCCAAATGATTTCCTAATTTGCGGGAAAAGACTTTAGACTTCGAGAACTCGGACTCACGCGCTTTCTCTTTTTTGTAGCGGGGAAAACTCAGGTGATTTTGCTCTTTCATAAAATCATTTTTTGCAGGCGCAGAGCCGATCCTTGTCGGAATTCTCCGACAAAAATTCCTCTTGAAGCGTTCGCCTCTCGATCCTTTCGGACTTCCCGAGAATTCCGACCGAGATCAGGAAATCGGCGTTTTCTTTTCTCCCTATTTCGGAGAGGTAAGAATCTCTACGGCCTTTCTCATCTGCGGATCCAATTCTAAATCCAAGATTCCATTCTGCCCGTCTTGGGTGCTCCTGGTTTTGTATAAGAATTTGGCGACGTCCGTTGAAAGTTTGATTCCCTTTTCCGCCAGGTATTTTTCAAAAAGAAGAAAGTTGGCTTCGGAATAATTCGGATTCTTTGCAAGAAAGGTTTCGAGCATTTTTTTCTCGGCCATCTTGCGGATGTAGAATCGATCGTCTTCGGTAGGTTCCACCGATTTTACGACTACGTCCGGTTGAATTCCCTTTCCATGAATCGACTTCCCACTCGGAGTATAATACTTTTGAATCGTAAGCGCCACACCGGTGTTATGCGAAAGCGGATAGATATTCTGCACGGATCCTTTCCCGAAGGAAACGGTCCCGAGAATTTTTCCTCTCCCATGATCCTGCATCGCTCCCGCAAAAATTTCGGAAGCGCTCGCAGACCCTTCGTTGATTAGAACGACGAGCGGTAGATTTGTAAATTTGTCGTTTGCAGTCGTGGATCGAAAAACTCGCACGAGTTCTCCTCCCCTTCCTCTTACCGACACGATATCCATTTCCGGTTTTAAGAAAAGATCGGAAAGAGAAATGGCGAGATCCAGAAGTCCGCCCGGATTCATTCGTAAATCCACGATCAGTCCTTCGGCCCCTTTTTCTTTGAGGGAGTTCAGTTCTTTTTTAAATTCGGAAAGTGTACTGTCCTTTCCCATGAACTGATTGAGCTTGATATATCCGAGTTTTTCCTTTTCCAAATACGAAGATCTGACATATCGAATTTTGATCATCTCCCGAGTTAAGGTGAGATTGATCGGTTCTTTCTGATTCTTTCTTTCGATCTTGATATTTACGGAAGTCCCTACTTTTCCTCTCATCAGTTTGATGGAATCGGAAAGGGAAAGGTCGTTTGTTTTTTTACCGTCAATCTCTACGATTCGATCTTGAGGAAGAACTCCCGCTTTCATCGCCGGGGTGTCTTCAATCGGAGATATGACCACGATCGCCCCGTCGGCAAAGGAAACTTCCATTCCGAGGCCGCCAAAACTTCCTCTCGTTTCTTCTTGGAGTTGGGAAAAATCGTCCTTATCCATAAAGCGAGAATGGGGATCTCCCAAAGAAGAGATGAGTCCTCGAATAGCTCCCACGTAGAGTTTTTCTTCGTCAACGGATTCTACATAGTCGGTTTGTATGTAAGATAATACTTCGTGGAAAATCTGGAGATAGGATTCTCCATTTTTAGAAATCCCTTTTACGGTTCCCGTGGGGAGAATGAGTGCGAAGCTGAGAAAGGAGACAAGTCCGATCCAGATCATTCTTTCTTTATTTTTCATATTCTTTGTTTAAAGCCTCAAACAAGGCGGGACTTTTTTCTTTTAGGCGTTCGAGTACCTTATCGGGATCCAATCGATAGACTGAACAGGCCTCGAGAAAAAAGGTCAGATCGTTCGGTGCCGATTTGCCCGCCGTCGCTTTGAGGTTCGCGTTGATTCTCGCGATACTAACTCTTTCCAAAACCCGTTTTACGTCACCGTCGGTGATTGTTGTCTTCTGGGAACTGCATTGGAATATGAGGAAAAGGAGAATGGAGAGGAAGAATTTTCTTTGAAACACTCTGTCCGAAGTTTCAGTCGAGTTTCTTCCTCTGTCAATCAGTAAATTCTATAGAGTCCGACGAGCTTTCCCATCACAACCGCCTTCTTGGTTCGAATCGGTTTGTATTTTGGATTTCTCGCTTCGAGACGGATCTGATCCTGTTCTTTGTAATACACTTTTAGAGTGGCTTCGTCTTCGATCAGGGCGACGACAATTTCTCCGTTTCGAGCAATGTCCCTTTTTTCGATGATCGCGATGTCTCCGTCATTGATCCCCGCGTCGACCATGGAATCTCCCTGAACCCGAAGTGCGTATGTCGGAACATTCGAACCCACCATTTCGTCCGGAACGGGAATGTAGGATTCGATATTTTCCTCCGCAAAAATCGGAAGGCCGGCCGCAACTCGACCGATCACAGGAATACTCGTAGCCTGAACGGGAAGAGATTCCAGAGGACTCTGACGAATGAGTTCAATCGCCCTGGATTGATTCTTCGCGGTTTTGAGATACCCTTTCTTTTCGATCGCCTTGAGATGATCGTAGGCGCCTTTTGCGGTAATTCCGAATTCGTCTCCGATTTCTCGAATCGTAGGCGGAAAACCGCGCTCTTTGATGATGGCAGTAATGAATGTAAGAACAGCCTGTTGCTTGTCCGTCAGGTCTTTCATACTAAACAACTTAGTAGTGAATAAATGCTAAGTCAACACAAAAATAGTAAAAACGGAGGGGTAGAATTTTCACTTCCGTTCGAAAGGTCTGGCTGCGTCCTGATTGATTTCAACGTTCAATTTTTCAAAGTCATCGATGAGTTCCGTAATCGAAGCTCGAAAGGATTCCGGGACCCTTGTCAACGGAATCGCAGGCACAAAACTTTCGTTAAACGGTTCCAATTCCCGATCGGGGGCCGGGGAAAGAGATTCCAATTCGACAGCTTCGTACAATTCGATCAATTCCAATCCGCAAAGAGAATTGACAACTATATACGGACCAAAACGGGGAAGCGAAATAGATCGAGAATAGCTTGAGCTGGTTGAAATATAAGGAGCGCTATAGTATTTAACTTTGGCATGAATGAGTATCGCTTTTTTGAATCTGCGTAACTCATAGTTCCGCTCCGGACCGAAATAAGTCAAAAGATTCAACGACCATTTTGATGTAGGATCCTCATAAGCGTGGCAGTACCACACGGGCAAAATCACAAATGTAGGTTCCTCGACTTTCGTGCCCATCTTGATTGCACACCGAATCGCCGCGTTCAAAAAAGGTCGAAAAATCAAATTGAACCAGGACGTTTTTTTTCCGAAGGCTCTTTGATAGCAGGCCTCATCGAACCAACGGTTTTCCTTAAACTCCCTAAGTTCGTTCGGATCACAGTAAAAACCTTTCGAAAGAATCTTACTCACCTGTTTTTCGGTCAGCTGTTTTGCGTTCATAAAAGGCTCCGTGTTCCGCTCCGAAAAATCGGAGTTTGGCGCTTATAAGATTCTAATTTATCTTTTCATAAATTAGAATCTTATAACTTCAAATATTCACTTTTTAGAATAAAGGATCCTCTGGAAACGACCTGGGCTCCTTCTCTGAGTCCGGACTTGATGATCACTTCGTCTCCTACGGTTTCTCCCGTGAGAACTTCCGTGGCCTCAAAACTTCCGTCGTCGTTCTGAATAAAGACGACTGATTTTCCTTCGATCTCGTGCACGGCTTCGAGGGGAAGAGTCTTTCTCGCTTCGGAACCTGTATTCGCTACGATTCCTTTTACTTTTGCCGTCACCGACTGGCCGGGTTTGAGTTTTCCGTTCCGGTTGGAAACCATGATTCGAAGTTTTGCGGTCCTCTTGACGTTATCCAAAACCGTTCCTACATACGCGACTTCCCCTTTGATTCCGGGAGATTTTTCGTCGCCTAAAGGATAGATCATCGCATCGGCCCCTTCGGAAATGGAGCCGATATCCTTTTCGTAAACTTCCAATAAGACCATCAAATTGGTAAGATTCGCGATCGTAAAAAGATCTTCGTTGCGAGTGACTTGTTGTCCTTGGATCGCCTTTCTTTCGGTCACTTCCCCGTTGATCGGACTCCGAAGAACCAGATTGGAGGAAACATAAACCCCTCTTTCGATTCCTGCGATTTCTCCGGGAGTGAGCCCGTAGTTTTCGAGTTTGATCCGGGTCGTTTCGACTTCGGTCTTCGCGGTTTTGTATTGCATGTTTGCGAACTCATAGTCTTTCGCGGAGGTCACTTTCATATCGAAGAGTTCTTTCGCACGATCGGCTTGCAATTTAAGAGCTTCTAAACTCGCCCTTGCTTTCACATAGGAAGCTTCCACTTCTCCGAGCATCACGGAGGAGAGAATCGCAAGAGGAGAACCTTGACTCACGTGATCCCCTTCTCTCACGAGAACCTTTTTGATTCTTGCTTCGACTGTGGATCCCGCTCTCGCCATACTTTCCGGATCGTAGGAAATTCTTCCGGGGAGCGCGACCTCGTCCACGGAAGCGACTTCTCTCAGAGAAACCACGCTCAGCGGATGTCGTTTTAGAATTTCTTCGGAAACCGTGAATCTACTCTTACTCACGGCGACCGGCTTTTTCTCGTCCGCTTTCTTCGAGACGAATTTTTTGTAACCGAAATAACCCGCTCCTAAAACTGCGAGCAGGACGATCGTAGTTTTATAGCGACTCAAGAAATTGATCATACAAATCTCCGGGATGGATTTCTTAATCCCTCTCTGTTTTTTTACCGACCGCGGCCTTATAGAGTTCTACGGCGTTGTAATAGAGATACAACACTTCGTAGTAATCCCTCAGAACCGTAAGATAATTCTTTTCGGCCTGAAGAAAGGTCACTTGATCGGACGCACCACGGACATAAGCTATCCTGGATTTTTGTTCTAACTGCTTGTTTTTTTGTAAAAGATTGATTCTTTCGTATTTTGCGAGAAGGTCTTCCCTCGCAAGGAGCTCTTTCTTAGAGGCTTCGATCTCTTCGTTGACTTCTCTTTTTTTGGCTTCCAAGGCGAGTTCGAACTTCTTGTGTTCTTCTCTCGCGGATAAAACCTTTCCCTGACCGCGGTCGTTGATCGGAAGTGGAATCGTAGCGAAAACACCGGCGTAGTGTTCGTTTCCCTTGATTCTCCATTCTCCCCCGACTTGGAGATAACCGAGACTTTCCCTTCTCTGAAGATCGATATTGAGTTTTTTCTCTTTGACCCTTTCTTCGAGGGCCGCGATGTCCGGACGATGAATGGCCGCGACCGTGGAATCTTTCAGACGCAATCCAAGATCTTCCAAGGATTTGAATTTCATCTCCGACTTAAATGCGAAGACGCCTTCCGATTCTCGAATCCCGGAAAGAATTCGGAGTTCCTTCTCCACGATCTGTCTTCGAACCAGAGCGTCCCTATAAAACTTTTCCACCTGGATTCTTTCGAGTTCGAGTCTTTCAAATTCAAGAGGAGAGATGTCCCCTTTTTCCACCCGAAACTTCGTGAGTTCAAGAAGATCGCTGTAGTTTTCGTAAAATTCTTTATTATAATCTACTAAATTAGTTAGGAAGAGATACGCCCAGTAGTTCTGTCTGAGACGGAGACGAAAGAGACGGTCGAAGTTTTCGAATTCTCCCAAGACGGCTTCGAAGGATTTTTTCGCAACCTTGGAACGTAAGGAGATCACTCCGTAGACGTCCAAGTCCTGATACATCGCGGGAGCGATTTCCGTACTTCCGCCTTGCGATCCGTTTTGTCCGAGAATGTTCGGCCCCGAAGTTCCGCCCGGCATTCCGATGAACTGTTGTTGGAATTGAATGATCGGGTTTCTGGAAAGAGAAGCAGTGATCACCTTTCCTCTTTCGATCCCCATGTTTTGTCTTTCGGATAAATAGAGCGGGTTGTTTGAAACCGCGTATTCGGTCAACCTCTCCACGTCCCAGTCGATGATCTTTCCCGAGAACGTTACCGGAATCGAAGAAGTCGGTGCGGTTGGTTTTTCCGCAGTCGCATCGAGAGGAGATGAAAGCGATTTTACGTTTTCCGAAGTTCCGGATTTCTTTTTTTCCTCTTCCGTTGTCGAAGTCGATTCCAAAGGAATAACCTCCGCTTGCACCGGAGAAAAGATCAGAGAAAAAAAACTCAAAAAACCTAAGACCAAAAAGGTTTTGAGAAATTGAAACGGACGAAAGCTCGAAGAAAAAGAATTCTCTCTTTCCTTGTCTTTGGAAAAAACTTTGCCCGCGACAAAGAATTCTCCCATGTGATTGGTTAAAACATTCTGTGAAGATACCATTTTCCCTGCACTTTCTTAAAGTATGGATTGAGAAGTTCCTTCTCCAGTTCTATGTTATCTTTAAATCTAAGTTTCAATTCGCATTCCGTCAAACTTTCGTAATAAAATTCGGCTTCGATTCCGCCCGAAAGTAAAAACAAATCCCGAACGGTTCGAACATTCTCCGAGTTCTTTTGTTTTTTGAGAAGTTCCCGATCGAAAAAGTACGTCTGAAAATAATTCTCTTTTTTGAGAAGTTCCTTTGTGATCTGTTCCCGGGTCCAAGTTCCCTTTAGATCCAAGAGCAATCCGTCCTTCGGAGCCACTCGTTCCGGCAATTTGGAAAAATCCTTACTTATAGTATCGTCGATTAAAGATTTCATTAAAAGAAGAATTTCAGGAGTGTCCTTGCTGTGATCTCCGGTATGACCCGCGAGAAAAATCTTTCCCGCACGGATCTCCGGAGCCTTGAGATCTCCTCGGGAAAGAAACATTTCCTGTTCGGAAGTAGTATGACAAGAAAAAGCCAAGAGAAGCCCGAACCAGAGAAGAAATCCTCGGGCGATTTTTCGAATCGAATGTGAGCAAAAGGGCGTCATAACGGAATTAAACTCGAACGAAATAGGGAACGAGTCCAGTCTTTGAAATTCGTCCTGAAAGTCGAACGAAAGTTTTCTTTTTTATCGACTGAAAGGACTCTTCGATAAGTTGAAATCCTCTCCAAAAGGAAACTCCTGTTTTCTAAGAATCTGAAAATAAGAAATGGATAAACAAAAAAAGGAAACCGGTCTCGAACAATCCGGGTCTCCAAGACGCACTTATTCTGCGTTTATGAGAACCCGTTCTCGTGAACGATCAATCCTTCGTTTGTCAGTTCCAGCCATTCGTTCGTGGAGAATTCCTTCAGCATCGCAGGTAAGAATTGTTCGAAGAGGAAAAACAAAAAAACAATTTCACGAGCGTGAAAGGAAGCTTAAGCGTCGATCAAGAACTTCATGCAGAAGCTTTGTAGATGGATTTAACCTTAACGAGATGAGATGCGTATTCCAAGGAAGCCAAGATATCTTCTTTTTCCAAGGAAGGAAAATCGGCTAAGATCTCATCCTCGTTCATCCCTGAAGATAAAAGATCCAAAATTAATTCTACAGTATAACGTTGATTTCGAATGGTGGGTTTTCCATGACAAACGTCCGGATTCAACGTAATACGATGTAATAAATGGGAACTCACAGTATCGATTGGAACGTAGATTCGGAAGTATGTCAATCAAGATATCTTCTTACGCTCCCTTGGCTTCGAGACGAAGGGCCTTCTTTAAAAGTTCTTCCAGATCTTTTCCATAGATGACCGTGAGAAGACTCGGATTGTCCGTGAGAAAACGTTTGGCTCCTTCCGTAAATTCCGCGTCTCCAAGAATAAATGCTTTGTCCACGCCCAACTCCTTCAACTGAGCGATCGTATCCCGTAAAAAAATGTCGGAGATCTTTGCATCCTTCCACTTTCTAAATTTAAAAAGCGCCCTGGTCTCTTTATCGGTTTTGTTTAAGCCCGTAAGATTGAGACCGTCTCCTTCTTTGTTGGGAACTTCTCGGCTTACGGTATAATTCAAGGCCATCACGATTCGAACGCAGAGATTCTTAAATTCTACCCCTTTGAGTTGTCGATAGTGATCCAGAACTCCGACTCCGATTTTAGAAACGTCCGCGAGGAGTTTGTTTCCTTGATCGTCTATGATTCCTTTGATATGAAACGACTTGGAAGACTTGAGTCCCGAGAGTTCGTAGAATCGTTCCATCGGAAAGAGTTCTCCGAAAATTCTTCCGATCTCTTCGTCCAAAGAGAATCCGCTCTGAGCCGCTTTGTTCGCGTCGGCGCGTTTTGTTTCCATTTGGAATTTATAATTGGCGAGATCGATGATTCGTTTGTCGTCGATCCTTTCGGATTCCGCTTCGATGAGATACTCGCTCGCTTCTTCGAGCTTTCCAAGTTTTACAGCAAGAAGAGAAAAGTGAACGTCGGAATCGATCATCTCCTGTTTCCAACCGCTGTTTCTCGCCATCTCCATACAAAGCCTCGCGTGTTTCAAGGCCTCGCCCAAATTCTTCTGAAGAATATAATTGCACATTAGGAATTGAAAGATCGTATAACGTACGTAATCGTCTTCGATCAGATCCGCGACGGAGTTGGCTACCTTTGTCGCCTCTTCGTATTTCCCGTCCCGGGTGAGACTCAGCGCGTAAAGAAATCCCCCCACCGGAGAAGCGGGATCGAGCTCATAGGCTTTCGCAAAGAATTCCACGGGATTTCCTTTTCGAAGCGCCGCGGAGACAACACCTTTCCCGATAAAGATCGAAGCCACCTTGATCTTTTCATTCGGAATCTTACTCAGGAATCGATCGGCGATTCCGAATTCTTTCTGACCTAATGCCATAAAGGCGATCCGAACATTGGCCTCCGCATTTTCCGTATCGATCTGAACCGTATCCAAATAATGAAATAGGGCTTCTTCGAAGAGATCTTGTTGATAGTAGATATCCGCGATCCGATTGGAAACCGCTACTTCGTTGATCCCTTTCTCATACGTTCCGATTTTTTTGATTTTTTCAAGATGACGGGCTTCGTTGGTCGTATCCCCTTCCATCGCGTAGATTTTTGCGATTACGTAGTGCGCCCGGACGTTTGAGGGAGAATTGTCTAGGATATCGCGAATGATAACTCGGGCATCGACATAATTGCCCATAGCGGCCAGTGCGAGGGCTTTTTCAAAAGCGTCTTTCTTGGTCTGGATCAGAAAAGATCCAAACGCAACGATCAGAATGATTCCAATGGCGACAAGAATGACGAAGATCATTTTTTTTGTTTTTCTTTCAGGTTCCGGTTAGTAAATGGATAAAATCCCGGGAGCCGAACCGGGTATTGCCCAATCTTGGGATAAAATCAAATCATTTGTAGAAACTAAAACCAGATGGGAAAACTTACCTACCTCAGATTTGCGTATTCTATCGTGAAACGCGATATTACAATCAGTATTCTTCATATAGGATTTTCCGTACTCTTTTGTTTTTTCCTGATTTTCGGGATCTTTCTACTGAGAATGGACAAAGTCCCCTCTAACCCTTCTAGTATCGAACTCTTCCGGAATTATCCACAGTTGGTTTTATTGCTCAGTAGCGCCGGATTGGTTTTTATGGCGCTTTCTCGAACCCTCCTTCGAACCGCGGACGCCGGAATTATGATGGCCGTCGGAGGCAATCGAATCGGAACGATTCGCCTTTTGGTTGCGGAACTCTGGATTTTACACGGGACCGGATTCTTCCTGAGCGTTTTCGCCACGATTGTCTTTCCACCCTGGTTTGGCGAAAGTTCCAGCCTTTTAGATTACGGAAAGGCATTTCTTATCTGTATTTCTTTGATTTCGGGAACCGGGGGAATCGTTTCCGTGATTCTTACATTCTTAGATCCGTATCGGTCGATCCGGAGGGGCAAATGATTCTTCGCATCAACGATCTTTCCAGAGAATACGGAAAGTCCAAGGCCGTGAACGGCGTATCTTTCGACATGAACCAATCCGATTACGTGGCGATCGTAGGACCTTCCGGTTCTGGAAAGACCACACTTCTTTCGATGATCACAGGAATGCTTTCCAGTTCTTCGGGAGAAGTTTACTTCGATACGACCAAGGTGAGCGACATGGGTCACGGAACCTTGGCGAACTTTCGCGCGAGAAACATCGGACTGATCTTTCAGTTTTCAGAACTCCTTCCTCATCTCGACGTGGAGGAGAATATTCTACTTCCGGCTCTTCTTGTGGGAAAGTTTAGTCAAAAAGAATATTTGGAAAAATGCGAATACCTCATTCAGAGCCTTCACCTCGAATCGATTCGTAAGAGTTATCCGAGTAAACTTTCTGGCGGACAGATTCAGATGACCGCGATCGCAAGATCCTTGATCAACGAACCCGAACTCCTTCTCGCGGACGAACCCTCCGGAGATTTGGATCCGGAGAACAGCGAACTCGTGAGAAATCTTTTATACGATTTTAACACGAGAGGACTTACGATTCTACTCGTGACTCATGATATGAACCTGGCATTCGACGCGAAGACGATCTATGAAATGAGAGAGGGAGCGTTTACCCGGGTGGTAAAATGAAATCCTATCTCGGAATCGATATCGGAGCCGGGAGCATCAAAGCGAGTCTGGTCGATACGAACGGAACCATTCTCAAACAAACTTCGAGAAACACGGGAATCGAAACGACCGAAAAAGAATTTTTGGATTCTCTCGTAAATATCGTGAACGAACTCGAAGATTCTTCGCTCGTCGCGGTCGGGATCGGAAGCCCGGGTCCGATCGACACGGAAAACGGAATTCTCATCGAATCCGCGAACCTTCCCCTCTTAAAAGAGGTTGCGTTAGTCGCTCATCTCAAGAAGAATTTTAAACTTCCCGTATATTACAATAACGACGCAAACCTGGCGGCTCTCGGAGAATATCGTTTCGGTCTCGGAAAAGGATCTTCCAATCTGATGATCCTAACGTTAGGAACGGGGCTCGGCGGAGGTTGGGTGTATCAGGGAAAACTGTTCAACGGATATCGGGGAAGCGGGATGGAAGCAGGACACGTAACCTATCTTCCCGGAGGCGCGCTCTGCGGTTGTGGACAAAGAGGATGTACGGAAGCCTATTTTAGCGCAAGCGGATTTTTACACCGTTATCATGAAGCCTGCGGAGTTCCTCTTTCCAGTGCGGAAGAATTTTTCGAAAACGTAAGAAAGGGAGACAAGCTCGCAGTAACTCTGTTAAACGAAGGAATCGACGCGCTTTCTCAGCTCTGTAGAACCTTGATCCACACGGTCAATCCGGAGAAGATCGTTTTTACGGGAGGTCTCGTCAAATCCTGGGATCTCTACGGAAACGTCTTGAAAGAAAAAATTCACGGCCTGATCTTCCCTATTTTTAGAACTTATACTCAAATTCTACCCGGTGGAAACGTAGCGGGAGCGCTCGGCGCGGCCGCGCTTTGTATGGAGAATCACGAATGAAAGATCCGAATTGTATCTTCTGCAAGATCATCGCAAAAGAAATTCCCTCCAAGATCGCCTTTGAAAACGAAGAAATATTAGCATTTCATGATATTTCTCCGCAGGCTCCGGTTCATATCGTATTCATCCCCAAAAAACACATCGTTTCCCTCGCGGACGTAAAAAACGAGGATTCCGTTCTTCTCGGGAACATACTCGTTCAAATCCGCGACGTCGCAAAGAATTTAGGAATTGCAGAAAACGGATATCGAGTCGTAAACAATACCGGCAAAAACGGCGGACAAACCGTTTTTCACATTCATTTTCATCTATTAGCCGAACGCCAATTGCAATGGCCTCCGGGATAACTCAAGGAACTAACATTGAAACGAATTCTATTTGGAACCGTAATCAGCGTCGTCGCGCTCGGATTTTTATTCTCGAAACTGGATCTTAGCGAATTCTCGAGAATCCAAGAACGATGGGAACCGATCTATCTGATTCCGTTTTGTATTTCTTCCGCTTGGGGACTTCTTTTATTTTCCTGGAGATGGCACCTTCTGATGGGAAAACAAATCTCCTTCCGTTATGCGCTCTTTTCCTCATTTATCGGAGTCGGTGCCAATATGTTTCTCCCCGCGAGAGGAGGAGACATTTTCCGTTTGTATTTTTGTAAAAAAGAATCCGATCTCCAATATCCGACCTTGGTGACCGCGCTTTTTATCGAAAAAGTATTAGATTTTTCTTTTATATTCTCCGCGGGAATCTGCGCGCTCATGTTTTTGGGAATCAAAGACGAAAGTAGCGACTCTTTCTTTATCATCTCTTCGCTTGTGATCGTCGGAATTTTTCTCGGATTGATCGCGGTTCGTTTCTTGAACGAAACGATCGTTTCCGTTCTTGCTTGGGCGGCCGGACTCTTAGGAAAGAAAGAATGGTTCTTACAAAAACTCGCCCACTACGTTCGAGACCTCGGAAAGTTTTTGGTATTAAAAAGATTTCTGCTTCCGGCGATATTGACCGCGTTCACTTGGCTGATCGGATACGCGCTGAGTTACGGAATCTTACTCAAGTTAGTCGGAATCGAAATGAGCTACGCAGGAATCGTCTTGATCATGTTCGCAGGAGCGGTCGGAGTGATGGTCCCCTCCGCACCTTCAGGTGCCGGAGTGTTTCACGCGTCCGTCACCTCCGCGTTTGTTCTTATGGGAAGAAAGGCATCCGAAGGTTTGTTTTACGCGACCACGGTTCACCTCGCGCAATTCATTCTACAGAGCATTTTTGCAATCCTCTTCTACTTATATTGGATCGTAGACAGAAGAAAACGCGGTTTAGGAAAGGCGGAATTTTCCCTCAAGGAATCGGAAGTCATCGAAGAGAATTCCTTATAGACGTTCTGACTTTTGTTAAGCGAAGCGTAAAAGAAGGACCGATTTGATCGGGAATACTTTGCGAAAAAAATCCATTCTGAAACGAGTAAATTCAAAATAGTAGAATCGTCCGATTTTAACTGAAGCGAAGGTTGGCGTCCGCTTCAGATTTGTTTCGATCGAATTTTGAACCCGACTTTGATTCAATCCATCATTTGTTTTTCGATTCTTTGGAAAGGAATTCCAGAATCGCCTTCGCGGTTTTTTCCGGGATTTCCTCCTGAGGAATGTGTCCACAGTTTTCAAAAACGATCATTTGAGAATTGGAAATGTCTTTGTGAAATTGTTCACCGATCGTAAGAGGAATCCATCCGTCGTCCTTTCCCCAGAGAATCAGAGTCGGCTGTTTGATGGTCGGGACGAGCCCGAGATATCCTTTTGCAAAGCCGTCCTCTAAAGTTCTCGAAAATGAAACCGTAGATTCAATTCCGCCTAACGTTCTAAGACGATCGAAATACGCGCCGATTCGTTCTTCCGTAATCACCTTCGGATCGAAGACGACTTCTTTGAGGTTCCAGTGAAAAAGCCATTTTCCGTAAAAGGTTTTCATCATTTCTGCGGCAAAGGGGAGATTGGACATCCGAATGATCAGAGGTTTTTTCATCGGATACGGACCGACTGCGTCTATCAAAATCAACTTCCCGACGAGGTCCGGATCTTTTGCCGAAGTCAAAGCGGCGATCGCCCCACCCAAAGAATTTCCGATGAAAACTACATTCCGTAACTTTAATGCTTTTAAGAAACTCGCGACTTCGATTTGTAACCTTTCCACGCGGTAATCTCCTTCCAGAGGTTTATCCGACCAACCGAAACCTTTCATGTCCAAAGATACGATTCTATAACCGGATTTTCTCAAATAAGGAATCGTTTCCGTCCAAGTATAAGTCGAAGATCCAAAACCGTGCAAAAGAAAGATATCTCCTTTCGTTCCGGGGAAATCCTGGTAGTGATAATTGACATCACCTAACTTTAAAAAACGATCGAATTCACCCTCGTCCAAAATTTTCCCCGGCGGGATCGTTTCGACAAACAATCCACAGTGAAGGATAAAAATGGAAAAAAGAATCAGACAGATTTTTTTTAAACTATCGAATGGGAACATAGATGTTGACCTCTTGATCAGTTTTGCAAAGGCGAACTCAATTCTTTTCATAAAACTTCTCGGATAATCAAGAAAATAGCTTCCAACAAAGAAAGTGTTCCTTTGTCCTCCATCGTTTTTTTTTGAATCCTTTCGCCCTTTCAAGATCAAAGGAAAGACGTGTTGCTATCCGTTTTTGTGACAAGGTGGAATCCACTCTCGGCGCAAACGAAAAAAAGTTAGATTTATGTTCGTAAAATGAAACCGGTGAACGCGAAACATAGACCGCTTCGAAAGCGCAAGATTTCTTGTGGAAGAATTCGGAGAATTCTTAGATTACGCTTGATTTGAGATGAAAAAAACTTGGTCGAGATCACTCGCAAACAACAATTTCGTTTTTCATTCTTGCTTCTTTTTTATATTATTAGAATAGCATAAATTACTAATTTATTCGAAGGGAACAAGCCTACTTTAGTCATTTTTTGTTAGAATCTAAAAGGAGAAATTTACAGGGATTTTTTGATTCGGATTCTATTTCCGATTCAGAGAAACTTTGAGGCGGGTTGTATCGAGAAATTCCGCCGGAAAGTAAATGAAATCCAATTCCGACGGAGGTTCTAAAGAGAATTTTTATTTTTTAGATAAAAACTGACAGGCTTCCGATTTTTGGATCGGACTGTTAGGCGACATCATTTCGGAACAACTTGTTTTCTCGATCAAGGCCATACATTCTTTGGCCGCTTGTACTTTCTCGGGAGTTGCGTCCTTCCATTCGTCGGCTTCGGTTTTACCGGTTTTCGCTCTCTGAGCCGCGGCATTTTGTTCGATCGATTCCAAACAAGCTTCCTTGGATTGAAGCATCGGAGGAAGAAATTTTCTCTGAGCTTCCGGCAATTTGCTGAATTGTTCCTTCGCACATTCTACGGTCTTGGAACAAGTGATATCCTTGGACTTCTTCGCAAGCTCTTGCATTTCTGCGGCCGGATTTCCAGCACCTTTACAATTGAAGATAAAAAGCGCCAAAGAGACGAAAACTAACAAACTCGTTTTTTTGTAATTCATAACCCTTTCCTATTAAAAAACAAAAGGATCGTTTTTTGTATCTTTTTGAAAATAAATTTTTTCTAATTCGTCTTCGGATTTCCCCGAAGACGAATCCGGTTCTCAAACGCCGACCAATTCACTCCGTTCTTCGAATCTGTAGAGTTTGTGAACCGTTGCCTTCTGACCGACTCCCTTCAAGGAAGCTTCGTGTTTTTCGGAATCGTATCCCCTAAGGCTCAATTCTTCCTGAATTCCGGGACTGGAAAGAATCGGCTCGGTCACCCAGATTTCTCCGGCGGAAGCGAGCGATTGGACCCGAGCGGCGATGTTCACACTTTGCCCGAAATAATCGAGTCTTTCGTCGTTGATTACGGCTAACGCAGGTCCTTCGTTGAGTCCGACTTTCAAACCGATCTCATGACCATGCTCCTTAAATTCTTCATTCATCTCGTCGATTCGAGTCATCATCTCGAGAGCGGCAAACATTCCGTCCAGAGGACTTGAAAAGGTAGCCATGATCGCATCCCCCATCGTTTTGACGATCGCTCCGTGGAACTTCTTCACGGTTTCGGTAAGAAGACGAAAGTGTTCCTGAACCAATCGATAGGCGAGAATATCCCCTGCCTTATCATACATTTCCGTGGACCCTCTTAGGTCCGTAAAAAGAATCGTAAGACTTTTTACGTTCAGATTTAATTTACTGCTCAGTTGTTGGATCCGAAAGAGTTCTCGGAATGTCTGATTGTTCAAAAGCATCTTCGCGGTCAGGAACGGCTCAATCACAGTGGGATGTTCTTTCACGATTTCTAATATTCTCGGAAGATCCGGTTTTATGATGATAAAGCCGGCCTTTGCGATCGTCCGATTGGAAACTTTGAGTTCGTATTTTCCCGGAGACAAATGAAGTTCGTTCGGAGTAAAACCGCTCGTGAGTAAACTTAAGTCGATGACCCGATCATCCGGCGTTTCTTCCCCGTCAAAATACAGATAGACCGCCGAATTGTTCTCGACCGAACTGAGCTGATAAGCGGGAACATTGATGGCGTCTAACGTGATATTGCGGGTGATTCCCGGTTCCAATACGATCAAGCCGTTTATATTCTTACCAAGAAAGTCCAAAAGTTCTTTGGACTTGTGAAAGTTCGCCGAGATATGATATCTGAGATAGGTTTCCGCATCGACCAAAGGATCCAGATTCTGTTTTTTGATCGACGGGTTGATCGAAAAACTCACTTCCACTTGATCGTCCAGAGTCGCGGGAACATCCAGATTACAAATATAACAATGAAAACTTTTTTCTTCGATCTGATCCAAGGAAGTATGAGAAGACGCGACGCCGCCACAGGCCGGACAAATCATATTGTATGCAAAATCGATCAATCCGATCTTTCCGGAATGTAGAAAGAGATCGATCGCCTCCCCCGTTTCAAAATCGTTTTCCCTTGCAAACCGAATCGGGTTGATCCTATGCAATTTCCAATCGTCTTGAGACCGCAAATTCTCGATAAAACGAGAGATCGATTTCTTAGATAAAACTCCAAATCCTTCCAAGGCTTTTTTCTTTTGCACCAAAAGAGTTTCATTCCACATAACATTCCTCCTAGGAATCATAACCAGAACGACTCCATCTTTTCCGTCTCATTTTTTATGGCAAGCATTTTGTAACTATTTTTGTTACATTCATCATAGCCTTCTCCGTTCACTTCGTTTTCCGAACCAAAAGCCATTCCGCGAAAAAATCAGCGAACCCCGCCAAACGTCGGTCTTACGACCGATTCCCAAACAATTCTTAAAAAGGATCCCCCGAACTTCCTTTGACGCGGACTTAAAGTCCGTTGCAAGCCGATTTTTCGATTGAAAATTTGTCGGATCAAAGCTTACGCAGACCGGAAGGAACGAGGCGTTTCCAAAAGAAAGAATTCGTTCCGGTTCTTCACTCAAATCTATATTTTAGTTTTTTTGAATTGATTTTTAGCGTCCAATGACATATTTAAAATCCCTTTTCTAAAAATTCGGAAGAATCGGGTTTTTCAAAGGAAATATATTTCCAAAAAGATCGAAGAGGAAGAGCGTTATCTGCGTTTGAACGACAAACCGCATACGATCGAACCAATATGGATAAAACGAAAATAAGCAAAAACTCCAGGGTCGTAATCACGGGAATCGGAGTTATACTTCCGAATACATTCTCAGTGGAGACATTCTGGAAAAACCTTTCTGAAGGAAATTCTCAGATCGATACCATCACACGATTCAAAACCCACGATATGCCCGTTAAGGTCGCGGCGGAGATGAACGATTTCGATTGGAAAAAGTATCTTCCGGACTTAAACGAAAAACACGCGAAGAATTACAACCGGGAGACTTTCGCTCTCATGTCCGCAATGGAAGAAGCAAGAAGGGATGCGAAATTGGATAAGGATTCGGTGGATCCTTCCAAAGTAGGCTTTATCGATTCTTCCTCTCGCGCGTCCTTGGCTTGGTGGGAACACGCTTGGAAACTCTATCACGAAGAAAAAAACCAAAGTGTTTTCGATCGTTATTCGGTTCTTACTTCGATGGCTTCCAATCCCACGAACCTAACCGCAATCTATGCGAATATTCAGGGATTCGTTACTACGATCACGGCCGCCTGTGTCGGCGGACATCACGCGATCAGTCTTTGTTATCAAGCCATTCGAAAAGGAAGAGCCGAAGTGATGTACGCAGGAGGACACGAGTTTCCCTTGATCAAACCTCTTATGATGATGTATTCGGATCCTGCGAGTTCGGTGATGTCATCCGAAGAAAAACATCCTAAGTCCGCAATCAAACCCTACGATAGAAACAGGGACGGTTTTATTCTTGGAGAAGGCGCCGCGGTTCTTTGTATGGAAAGAATGGATCGAGCCATCGCTCGAGGAGCCCGCATCTACGCCGAAGTGTTGGGAACCTTCAGTTATAACGAAGCGGACCACGCAATGAGAATGGATCTAACGGGAAAAAAAGCCGCGACCGGATTGAGTCGTCTTTTGAAGATCAGTGGAATGCATCTCGGCGATATCGATTATTTCTGCGGACACGGGACCGCAACGGTTAACAATGATATGGCGGAAAGCAGGGCCCTCAAAGTTCTATACAACGGCCTTGCAAAAAATAAGTGGGCGCCCCTCGGTTCGATCAAACCGATCTTCGGACATACGTTCGGAGCCGCTGGAATCATCAACGTAGCCGCAACCGCATTGATGTTGGAAAAACAGATCATCTGTCCGACGATCAATCTCAAAGACGTCGATCCGGAATGTGATCACGATCACGTGGCAGAGGGAGCCAGAAAGGTTCGTCTCAGAAACGCGATCTCCATGGCTTTTGCAATCGGCAGTCAGTCTTCTTTCGTAAGCCTGACCGCACCGGATCTTTAAGATGATAAGAATGAAAACAGGCGGACTCCACAAACAATACGATCATTCTAAAAAGATGAAATCGGTCCTTTACTATCAAGGCGCCGTGACCCACGATATTTTGGGAAGCCTAACCGAAATTCTAAAGGATCGAATCTCGAATGAAAAAAGGAAAAACAAAATTCTCAACGTATTTGTAGAGATGGCTCAGAACGTAAGTCATTATTCTTCCGAGAGAGAAAAGGATTACGGAGTCGGTTTGATCTTGGTAAAGGAGAAGGGTCATATTCTCAAACTCTCTACCGCGAACTTTTTAACCTCGGAAACGGCCACGCCGCTCCAAGAAAAACTCGAACACTTTCTCTCGCTTACGGGAGAAGAAGTGAAAGAACTCTATCAGGAGAAAATCAAGGGGGAAAGGCCGGAAGACAGCAAAGGAGCCGGTTTGGGATTTTTGGAAATATTAAAAAAATCCGATTTTCCGTTCCGTTCCTCTTTTGAAAAAACGCAAGAGGGAGAAGTGTTTTTTACCCTTACCGTTTTCTTTCGCTTGGGGTAAGTTTCCACGGTTCGGCGTGGGAGAGAGCCATCTCCTTGACTTCGATCACGATGACGGATGTGTTATCCCTTGTCATTCTCAGATTCGCTTCTTCCGCAAGATGAGAACAAGCTTCTTTTACGTTAGTCGCGTTCTTAAGAATCTCCTCCAAATCGTCGATTTTGATTACGTCCGTAAGTCCGTCGGTACAAAGAAGAATCCGGTCTCCTTCACTTAAGGAATTCGTAATATCAAAAAGATCCATCTGAAGATCGGTCGTTCCTCCGCCGATACAACTCGTGATATAACTCCTGGAGCTATGACTTCCTCCGCGGACAGAATCCGAAAAGGAATGATCCACTGTAATCTTATGAATCCCTCGGGAGGAAAAATGATAGGCTCTGCTGTCCCCCATATTGAACACAAGAACCTTCCTTCTTCCGAAAAGAGCTCCGACTAGGGTCGTCCCCATTCCGAGTTTACCGGTCTGTAACGCGTGTTCGTTGATTTCGTTGTTGATCTTCCGGAAAAGATTCTGCCAACCGGCTCGGGGAAGTTCTTCCAGAGGTTGGATCGCTCTTTCCATCCAGGCGAGTTTTTCCAACGTTAGACGGCTTGCAATTTCGCCGGAGGTATGACCTCCCATTCCGTCCGCGAGCGCGAGAATCAAAGGAGAATGGGAAGAATCGCGGATGCCCGTGGAACCGAAAGAACCGGAAACCGTCCCGGCGACGATCTCGCCGGAAACATACATGGAATCCTCGTTATGCGAACGAAAGTTTCCTTTTTCCGTAATTCCAAAATAATGAATAATCATGAAGAAGAAAGTGCGGAATTTCGAAGGAATTTCCGTAAAACTATTATAAAAATGTGTCAGCGAAGGTATTCAAGAACAAATCTTCGCCAGGTCAGTTTTTTCAAAACGATCCAAAGAAGAATTCCTGATTTCGAATTCCTTTCTCTTTGTTTCGTTTAGAAAAGAAAATTATTTGGCGGAATAACCGCCGTCGACCGGAAGCGCCGTGCCCGTGATAAAGGAAGCGTCGGAGCTACAGAGCCAGACGGCGACTTTGGCGACTTCTTCGGGAGTCGCGATGCGATGAAGAGGATGAAGTTTGACGAGTTGTTTTTCGGCCTCCAGCGGATCCTTTGCAAGATGAAAGAGCTCGTCCAAAATTTCAGTCTTTACCGCGCCGGGACAAATTGCGTTGATACGTATGTTCTTCTTTGCGTATTCCAATGCGGCACTTTTGGTCAACCCGATGATTCCGTGTTTCGCCGCGGAATACGGATTGATTCCCACAACTCCGTTGATTCCCGAAATCGAAGATACGTTTACTACGGCCCCTCCTCCGACTTTAAGAATTTCCGGAATTTGATATTTCATCGAGAGCCAAGCTCCTTTGAGATTCACGTTCACGACTTTATCCCAAACGTCTTCCGGATATTCGTGCAAAAGATGGTTTTCTCCCATGATCCCCGCGTTGTTGATTCCAAAATCCAATCGACCGTATTTTTCGATCGTGAAATGAACCGCGTTCTTTACTTGTTCTCCGGAAGTTACGTCGCAGGCGACAAAGAGGACGTCTCCGCCTTTCGATCGGATTTCGGATTCTACTTTTTTTCCCTCTTCGGATCTTCTGCCGCAAAAAACGACCTTCGCTCCCCGGGTTACGAATTCTTGAACGACGGCCTTCCCGATTCCTGTGCTTCCTCCGGTCACAATCGCGACTTTGTCTTTCATAGAATTCTCCAAAGATCGAATATTAGAATATTAAGATATTTTTCTCGTCTTTCCGTTTCTGACTCGAACGAGATATTTTTTCAGGTGACCGTTGATCACTTCCAAATCCGCAAGTTCTCTTGCGACGGAAGCGACTTTCAGATCCTCCATCAGAATAAAAAGATACCGAAGTTCCTCAAGATGAACCTTCGCTTTCAGAATATTTTTGATCTTCTGAGAAAGAATCCGACTTCCCCACGCGCCCGCGATGGAAACCGGCAAGAGGGTTGCAACCGATCGTAAATGTTCCAGAAGTTGCACGTGATCCTTGACTCGGGATCCTTCCAATTGATTTCCGAGTTTATAAACTTTTAAGATTAGATTGTGGGCGAGTTTCCAAACTTCCAACTTATCAAAGGTTCGCACTTGAGTGGTGGACGGGGTGACTCCCCCGTTCTCCGTCTCACCGACCGGAGGAGAAGGATAGGAAGGAATTTTTCCGTCCGAAAACTTTTTTCTAAATCCTTCCGGAACGGGCACAACCTTTCGAATCGAATAATCGAAAAAAAGAACCCGAATTTTTATAAGAGAAACTTTCTCTCTTCGCTGATCCTTTGATATGCGGAAGTAGAGATCGAACGACTTCTCTCCCAAATTTTCTAAAACGACATCGATCTTTACCTGATCGTTGTAGAGCAATTCTCCCTGATATAAGATACCCGCGTTCGCGAAGATGATGCTCTTTCCGTAAATGTTCGTAACGGAAAAACCGAGATATTGGAAAAACTGCAAATGCGCTTCCATGACCAGATCCAAAATCGAAGCGAAGGAAACGTGAATATCCAAAGCAAGATCCGTTTTGCGGATCGACAACTCGGTCGAGAAGTGGTACGTTTTCGGAAATTCGATTTGGATATCAGTCATAAAGGGTTTTTTAATATTATAAAGCGAATCGGGACATAATGACTCGGGTGAAATCCGTTTCTCATCCCTTCCGATGCTCGGAACCGGATTTCCTCGCACTTTCTAAAAAGGATTTTCCTCTTTAGAGTTTCGGTTTTTAAAAGCCCGGTCTTGAATCGAAAGGGAAGCCGACTTCGAGTTGGTCTTCCGATCTCTTTCTCAATCGAGGATGAAGGAACGATCCCTACTTGCTTTACTCTGTTTATAAAATTAATTGCCCGCTGAAGAAGCTTTTTAAAAAGAAAGTTTTCATCGAGTGATTCTTTATAACCGAGGATGGTTTTTGAATTCTCCTTCAAAAAGTTCTTGCTAGAGTGCCTTCTCCAAGGAAGATCTTTCCACCATTGAGACACACCAAAATCTACTCGGTGTTTGTTGAAAAAGAATCGAAAGAAAAAACTTAGGATTTTGAAAAACTCCACATTGTCTGTAATGAATTTTCTCTTTTTCTCGTAGTACTCCGAGAAAGAAAACTCTCTGCGGATAGGAAACAAAATCAGAATATTCATACTGATCCGGGAAACATAGAATCATTGGAAGCAAACAAGAAGATCTTTACAAACCCGGATGAGATGATCCGAGAAATCGTGAAGCCCGGAATGTCGCTTCATCTTTCCGCGACGATGTCCAGACCCAACGCGCTCATCTATTCTCTTGCGCGTTGCTTTCAATACACGAGTCCGGAATTTACGATCAGCATGGCGGGGATTCATTCGAGCGCGCACGCGCTCACGATTTCCAAGATCGTAAAAAAAATGATCACAGGTTTTGCGGGCGACAACTATCCGAAACCTTCTCCGAATTCTCTCTACTCCAACCTCTTGGACGGAACTCCGTTCGAACTCGAACTCTGGTCTCTCTTGAGTCTAGTACAAAGACTGATGGCCGGAGCGATGCGTCTTCCCGGATTTATTACAAATTCTCTTTTGGGAAGCGATATGATCTTGGATAAGTTAGGCAAAACTGCTTTTCTGTTTCCGGATCCACAAAACGTTTCGCAAAATGAAAATCTTCCTTATACTCAGGATTATAAAGGTAAAAAAGGAACGGATCTAGCCTACATTCTTCCTTTAAACCCCGACTACACTTTGTTACACGCGGTCATCGGGGACGAAGACGGAAATCTTGTTCTCTGTCCTCCGAGCGGAGAAGGTTATTGGGGAGCGCTCGCGGCAAAACAAGGAGTCATCGCAACCGTGGAACGAATCGTTCCGAAAGGTTCGATTCCTCCGGAACTAGTTACCATTCCGGGAAACCGAATCGTAGGTCTTTCCGTTGCTGAGTTCGGCGCGCATCCACAATCTCTTCGCGTATTAAATCTTCCGGGAATTTCCGTGTTCGAAGGACTTTCCACCTATCTCGACGATTACGAATTTCAAATCGAAGCCAATGAAGCGGCGAACGTACCTTCCAAGGCGGAAAAATGGTATTCGGATTTCGTAAATCTTCCCGGAGGACACGCGGAATATTTGGATCGTTTGGGAAAAACTCGTCTCAGAAGATTGAAGCAGATTCCAGAGGAAAACAAGGCGCTCAAACTGGAAGACCCGAAGACGGTAAACGATTCCGAACAGATGATCATCCTTGCCGCAAGGGCGATTCAAGAATACGTAAAGACAAAAGGATACAAGACGATTCTTGCGGGAATCGGAGCCGCGCATATTTCTGCTTGGACGGCCGCTCATTTTTTGGAAAAGGAGGGAATCCAAGTGCAGGTCATCACGGAACTGGGATTCTATTCCATGAAACCTCATACCGGAGACGTATTTTTATTCAGCCAATTGCATACGAAAGATTGTACGATGTTATCGGACATCACGAGTATTTTAGGAACGGTGGTTCCGGATCATTGTCTTGGAGTTTTGGGCGCGGCGGAAGTGGATTGGTTCGGGAACATCAATTCAACCAGAACAACCAAAGGAAAATTTCTCGTCGGTTCCGGAGGCGCAAACGACATCGCGGCGAGTGCGGATTGTATCGTGGTAGCGAAAGCAAATCGAGGAAGATTCGTAAAAAAAGTAAATTACATTACTTCAGTGGGTGATCGAGTCATGGAAGCGATTTGCCAATTCGGTAGGTTTCAGAGACAACCGAACTCGGACCACGTTTTCGAATTCACACATTGGATCGCCCCTCCTTCGGACGAGGAAATGGAACCGGATGAGGCCGTTCTTCGTTATACTTCTTGGCTTCCCCCAGATGAGGACCTTACTCTTCAAGAAGAAAAACCGGTGACCGCGGAGGAACTGACCGTTTTAAGAGAATTGGACCCGGAAAAGATTTACATAGAACAATTTATGGTATATACAAGACTTCCATAATAAAATAAAATTCGAATTTACTTAGGGGAAATAAATGAGCGGAAAAAATCTAACAAGCAACGGAGTGAGAATCACCGGTTTTGGTCATTATTTTCCAGAAACGATCGTGACGAATGAAGAAATCCGTTCGCGGTTGAAATTTCCCGAAATGCACCCCGCGGAAAAAGCAGTCATCGGAAATATCGGAGTCAACGAAAGAAGAAGAGCCAATGAGAAAGAAACGCCTATGTATATGGCGGCGAAAGTGGCCGAGATGGCTCTGAAAGACGCAGGGAAAAAGCCGGAGGACGTGGATCTCTACATTCTTGCAAACTGGACCGATCGTTACTTTCTTCCCGATCTCGCCCCGCAAGCATCCAAATTATCGGGAACAAAAAATGCGCTCGCCTTCGACGTAAGTACTGCCTGCACCGGATTCGTCCACGGAGTTCAAACGGCTTCCGCGTTTTTAAGTTCCGGCAAATTTAAGAATGCGTTGGTCATCGGAAGCGAACGATTTTCCGTACGAACACGCATGGGAGGTTACGGAGAATTCACCGCGGGAGACGCGGCGGCCGGTGCCTTCTTAGAATTTACAGGGGATAAGAATTTTGGAATCATCGATTCATTCTTACAAGACGACGGAGACCTTTCCGGAATCATCGTCACAGGACCACCTCCTCAGAGTTATGTGAAGAGTTATCCGGAACTTGTCACAAATGCGGCGGATCTCACACTCAAATCCATGGATCAACTCCTGGAAAAAAACGGACTGACGATAGACGACATCGATTGGGTGGTCCCACACCCCGGAACGGACGTTGTGGTTCAAGACGTTCTCAAAAGGACGAAGTTCCCAAGAGAAAAAATTCTCATGAACTTTGAACGTGTAGGAAACACATCCGCGGCTTCCATTCCGATTGTTCTATCAGAATTTTATTATAAAGGAAAATTCAAAAAAGGAGACGTATTCCTCACTCCGGCCGTCGGCGGAGGATTTTATTGGGGAGGACTCCTATTTCGTCTCTGAAGAAAGAGAGAAAAAAACGGGAAATAAAACAGATATGAAAATTGAAGGCTATGATCTAAAAGAAAGAATGAATTCGGATTCGTCGACGGAAGTTTACAAAGCCGTTCGAACGAAGGACGGGGCGCAGGTAGTCGTCAAATACATTCCCATCCTGGACGAACTGCATCCGGCTGTCGTAAATTTGAGAAACGAATTCGAAATCTTGAATTATCTCGCTTCGGAAAAAATGATCCACGCATTTGCGATGGAAAAAATTCCGGAAGGCTTTATCCTCGTATTGGAGTTTGTTCCGGGAGGAACCCTAAAACATTTTTCCGGTAAAAAACCGGTCAACCTCAAGGACTTTTTCAAAATTGCGATCGATCTAACGGAAAGACTCGGCGAAATACATAATAAAAAGGTAATACACAAGGATTTAAAACCGGACAATATCATCTTCAATCCGGAGGGAAGCGTTTTAAGAATCGTGGACTTCGGGATTTCCACCCGTCTTTCCAAAGAAGAAACTTCCTGGTCCAATCCGAATCGACTCGAAGGGAGCATCCACTACGTGTCCCCCGAACAAACGGGAAGAATGAATCGTTCCGTCGATTACAGAAGCGATTTTTATTCCTTGGGAATCACGTTCTACGAACTCATCACCGGGAAACTTCCGTTCGAAAGCGAAGATCTTTTGGAACTCGTCCACTTTCATCTCGCGAAATCCCCCGTCGATCCTCGCAAACTCAGAATTGAAATCCCGGAAGCCCTTTCTCAAATCGTTCTAAAATTGCTTTCGAAAACCGCTGAGGATCGCTACCAGACTTCGGAAGGTTTGAAGGCGGATTTAGAAACCGTTCAGCAAAAATGGCTCGAAGTAGGAGACGTTCCCGCTTTCGCGTTAGGCTCCAAGGATTATTCGCAAGAATTTAAGATTCCGCAAAAGTTATACGGAAGAGAAGAATACATACAGTCGTTGTTAGGCGAATTCAAGAGAGTAACCGATACGGGAAGAACGAGCGTAGTATTGATCGCAGGTTATTCCGGAGTCGGAAAATCTTCTCTCGTCAAGGAAATCAACAAACCGCTCACCGAATCGAAGGGATATTTTGTTTCCGGTAAATTCGATCAATACAATCGGAACGTTCCTTTCAGCGCGATCATTCAGGTTTTTTCCAATCTGATCGAACAAATCCTAACAGAATCCCCCGAACGAATCGAAGACTGGAAAAATAAAATCAAAGATACGTTAGGAAGCAACGGAAAAGTAATCACAGACGTATTACCCGAACTTGAATTTATCATCGGCCCTCAAACCGCAGTTACCGAACTCGGTGCGCAGGAAAACGCCAACCGTTTTTATTTGGTATTTCAGAACTTCATCAAAATATTCGCAAACCAGGAACATCCTTTAGCGATCTTTCTCGACGACTTACAATGGGCGGACGCATCTTCACTGGAGTTGGTAAAAAATTTAATAGAAGACGTTTCCGTAAATTATCTTTTCTTAATGTTGGCGTATAGGGACAACGAAGTGGATTCCACACATCCGTTCTCCACTCTCGTCTCGGGTTTGGAAAAAGAAGGTTTCCGATTAGACAAAATTCTTCTCAAACCCTTGAGTCTACAGAACGTAAACGAACTTTTGGCGGACAGCCTTCGAAGTTCCGCGGAAGAGACGATGAATTTCGCCGAAATCGTTTATTCGAAGACGAGAGGAAATCCCTTCTTCATCAACGAACTTCTAAAACAATTATCCAAAGAAGAAATCATCTCCTACAAAAAAGGAGATTCAACTTTTTCAGGGAAGTGGATTTGGAATCTCGAAAAAATAAAAAACACAGACATTTCGGATAACGTTGTAGAACTTTTAGTTAGAAGAATTAAAAAACTTTCCCCTCGCACCCAAGAAACTTTAAAATTAGCGTCTTGTATCGGTAGCAACTTCGATTTAGGAGTCCAGTCCAAAATTCTGGGCGCCACTTTAAAAGAGACCGCGGCGGCCATCATGGAAACGATGGAAGAAGAACTAATCGTTCCTTACGGAGACAATTATCGATTAGTGGATTCCATGGAGGAAGTCGAAGAAAACAAAGAGAAGAACTTTCAGATCGCGAAGACGATTCTATTTCGATTTCAACACGACAGAGTGCAACAGGCAAGTTACGAATTATTAAGCGAAGATCAAAAACAATCCACTCGACTCAAGATAGGAAGAATTCTTTTAGAAAACTTGAATGAGAAAGCGTTAGAGGATTCGATTTTCGACGTTGTGAATCATTTAAACACCGGCTCTTCTTTGATTACGGAAAACGAAGAAAAAAGAAGATTACTGAAATTGAATATTCAAGCCGCGCAGAAAGCGAAATTATCCGCCGCCTATAAACCCGCAAAACTGTATTCCGAAAAAGCGAGAGAGCTTCTTTTCTCGCTTCCGGAAGCGGAAAAAGGAGACAAGGAACTTTGGTCCAAGGAATACGAGATCGCCTACTCCGTTCACAAAGAACTGGCTGAAGTCTTGTATCTGAACGGAAATTTCGAAGAATCGCAGGAGATGATTCAAACCATCTTAAAACAGGCGAAAACTCCCGTGGAACAGGCCGAAGCCTATAACTTATTGATGATAGAATATTCCGCCCAAGGAAAATTCGATCTCGCGATGCCGACGGTGATCAAAGCTCTGAAACCGCTGGGAATTGAAATCCCAACTTCGAACTTCGACAAGGTCGTGGACAAGGAAATCGAGGAAGTCAGAAAAAATTTAAAGAACCGAAGCGTTACATCACTGTTAGACGAACCGTTGATGACCGATGCGAACCATATTTGGGCGGTGAATCTTTTGATCAGCGCGATCCCGATGGCTTATAATAAAGAACCTGCCCTATTCCCTGTCATCTGCTTAAAAATGGCGAACCTTCTTTTGAAGTATGGAAACCTTTCCGATTCTTACGGTTATTCCTGTTATGGAATGGTCCTCGTAGGAAAATTATCCGATTACAAAGCCGCATATGACTTCTGTGAATTGGCCGTAAAACTCAGCGAAAAATATATGAACTCCGGCGGCTATACGAAGGCCGCTAATATTCTTGCAAACTATTCTTCTTCCTTTGTGAAACATCTTAAATTCTCCGAGGAAGTGAATATAAAATGTGTTCAGGCCGCATTAGACTCGGGGGAGTTCCTTCACGGAAGTTACGCCGCGATGAACGATGCGTCTAATGTTCTTTTTCAAGGAAAGAATTTAGAAATTCTAAAACCGAAAATCAACCAGCTCCTGAAATTCGTAAGAAAAGTAAAAAACAACCTCGCTATCGATACGATCCTGGGAACAACTTTGATTCTTTACAATTTAAGAGGGGAAACGGGCGGGCACCTCGACTTCTCATCGAACGAATATCAGGAAAAGGAATATATCGATCTTTGCAACGATCACCAGAGTTTGGCCCCTATCTGTACGTTCAAAGTGATGAAGATACGATCGTTGCTCATGTATGGAGAATACCAGCTGGCTCTTCAAGAAGCGGAGGAAGCCAACGGAATGATCTTATACCTTGGTGGGCAATATGGACCTTGGGAGCATAATTTTTTGTATTCCCTCGCACTTGCCGCGAATTATAAAAAAGTCACACCCGATAAGAAAAAAGAATATCTCAAAAAAATTCGCGAGAACCAAAAACAACTCTTGGCATTGGCGGATAGTTGTCCTGAGAACTTCTACCACAAACACTTGTTAGTCGAAGCAGAACTCGCAAGACTGGAATACAAAAACTGGAAAGCCGCAAGAACATACGAAGCGGCGATTCGAGAAGCGAGAAAAAACGAATTTCCAAACGACGAAGCGCTCGCGTGCGAAATGGCGGCGACCTTCTGGCTTTCGAAAGGAAGTATCAAGATCGCAGGGGAATTTATCAACGAAGCGTTTCATCGTTACGGACTCTGGGGCGCGAATCTAAAACAGAGTATGCTCAAGTCCAAGTATCCCGAATTCATTCGCGAACGAGGAACGGGAACGATTCGAACCCACAGAACGATTTCAACCACGACTGCTGCGGCGACCGAAGTTTATTCCGGTCAAACCTTGGATCTTCAATCCGTATTAAAAAGTTCTACTGCGATTTCCGGGGAGATCAAACTGGAAAATCTCCTCGATAAACTGATGAAGATCGTTATCGAAAACGCGGGAGCTCAGAGAGGAGTTCTCATTCTTAAAAAAGAAGGAAGGCTTTACGTCGAAGCGGAGGGATCGATTACAAAAGACGATGTAGACGTTCTCACCGGAATTCCTCTCGGCAACAGCAAGAATCTTCCGATCTCTTTGATCTACTACGTGGAACGTACGAAGGAAAACTTGGTTCTCAGAAACGCAAACCAAGACGAGAAGTTCAACAAAGACGAGTATATTAAGAATTCTAAAACTAAGTCGGTTCTTTGTACTCCGGTGATAAAACAAGGCGAGATTTCGGGAATTCTCTATCTCGAAAACAATCTTTCGGAAGGAGCGTTCACATCGGACCGACTTCAGATCATGAACATTCTTTCCTCTCAAGCGGCGATTTCCATCGATAACGCTTTACTCTATTCTAATATGGAAGAGAAAGTAAGGGAAAGAACGAGAGAGTTGGCTCAAGCAAACGCGGACCTCGGATTAAAGAATCAACACATCACTGACAGTATCACATATTCATTGAATATTCAACAGGCGATTCTTCCTTCCGAAACTCTTCTTGCAAAAAATCTAAAGGAACAATTCGTCCTCTTCAGACCGAAGGATATCGTCTCGGGAGACTTCTACTGGTTCAGTAAAAAAGAAGGATCTATTTTCCTAGCCGCAGTCGATTGTACTGGACACGGGGTCCCAGGTGCTTTAATGTCAATGATCGGAAATACATTGCTCAATCAAATCGTAAACGAAGCAGGTATCAAAGATCCGGGGAAGGTTTTGGAACATTTAAATAAGAATGTGAGACAAGCCTTAAAACAAGATTCTTTAGATACGAACTCGGTGGATGGAATGGACATCTGCTTCTGTAGAATCGAAACGGATAAAGTTTATTTTGCAGGCGCCAAAAGACCTCTCTACTTTTCCAGAGACGGTAAGATAGAAGAGATCAAAGGAGACAGACATTCGATCGGTGGAAGACAAAAAGAAGATTCAAGAACCTATACGACCCACGAAGTAAAACTGGATAAAGGAAAACCAACCATGTTTTATCTTACCACGGACGGATACATGGATCAACCGAATCCTCAAAGACAAAGAATCGCCAGCAAAGGATTGATCGCCCAATTACATGGCGTTTCTCCCCTGCCGGCCAACGAACAAAAAGAAAGACTCGCGGCCTTTTTAGACGGACATCAAGCGGGAGAATCCCAAAGAGATGACATAACTTTGATCGGATTTCGGATCTGAGCTGTACACGAAACTATAGGGAGTATGTTAAAAAGAAATGATGGAAAACAAGTCCGTAGACCTGTTTAAGCACTATAAAGAGGCCTGCGATTATCAATTAATTGTTTCCTTTAAGGGCCGACTTTCGCAGGAAGTCCTTACGGAATTCGGGTCAATGATCCGAACTTCCTTGAGCACGGAATCGAAAATCAAAAAAATCTTCGCCGTTTTTATCGAATTGGCACAGAATATGTTACACTATTCGGCGGAAAGAAGAGCTCAGGAAGACGGAAGAGAAGGTGGAGTCGGTATCATTATGGTCGATGAAAAATCGATTGGCTATAATGTTTCTTCCGGGAACCTTGTACTAAACGAGAAAATCGATTCGCTAAAATCAAAATGCGAGAAGATAAATTCTATGTCGAGAGACGAGCTGAAAACTTACTATCAACAGCAGTTGCGCTCGGACAGGCCGGACGATAGCAAAGGCGCCGGAGTCGGACTGATTGATATCGCAAGGAAGTCGGACGGACCGCTGACTTACGTTATCTCACCCGTAGACGATAAGCATTCGTTTTTTACACTTTCTGCATACTTCACAAAGGAAAATTGAGAATGGAATCTTTACATATCCAACAGACCAAAACTTCTCCAGAGGTTATTTTGGACACTGAGAAAGGAGTGGTGGAAATCATCGGAGAATCTTATCCGGAAAACGCGATCGCTTTCTACAAGCCGGTATTCGACTGGCTCAACTCCACGATGGGAAATAAGACCGCAATCCAAGTAAAATTTCAGTTGGACTATTTTAATACGAGCTCTTCGAAAGTGATCATGGACATTTTGGACTCCCTTCAGAAATATCACGATCAAAGCGGAAAGGTTAAAGTCCTCTGGTTGTATAAAGAAGACGACGACGATATGCAGGAAACCGGTGAAGAATTTTCGTCCGATCTTTCTCTGCCGTTCGAACTCAAATCCTACAAATAAGACCGCTCTTCGGCCGAGGACCAATTCATGGAACCAGCGTCTCCAGCGCAGAAGGATTTTAATTCTTTTTTTGAAAACGAGTTTCAGTTATTAAACGAAGTCAACGAAACCCTTGATAAAAAAGATTCTCTTCAGAAAGACGATCTGATCCAGGAATTAAAAAAAATCGGAGACGCTTACGAATCCCTTTTAAAACAATCTTCGAAACTGATGAAAATCGGCGATTCGACTCAGAATCGTCTGATCAAAACTCAAACCGAACTTCAAGATTCCAACCAAAGATTGGTTTCCTCTTATCAAAACCTAAAACAGCTGAGCGAGATCGGCCAGATGATCACCGCAAGTTTGGAACCGAAGATCATTCTCACTTCCGTTTATGAAAACACGAAGTCGATGATCTCGATGAACATCCTTGCGTTTGGGATTTTGGAGGAAGGTAAGAATGAGATTAAATATAAGTTCAGCCTGATCGAAGGTCGTTATACTCCCGCTCCTTCTGTGGATTCTTTGTCCGAAGAAAATCCTTCTTCCTTTTGTTATAATCAAAACCAGGAACTGATCACGAACGATCTCGAAAAAGATTTTCCACAGTATGTTTCCCCGATCCAGAAACATTTCGGGGAAAAGACCAGTTCCGTAGTATATCTTCCACTTAAAGTGGAAGAAAGATTTATCGGAATTCTTACGATCCAGAGTTACGAGAAAAATGCGTTTAACGAAAACCAACTCAGCATTTTAAGAACGCTTGCAAACTACGTCGCGATCGGAGTGGATAACGCGGACGCCTACAAAACTCTTTCCAAAAGAAACCGAGAACTCAAGGATTCTCTGGAAAAGATCAACGTGTTAAACGAAGGTCTGGAAAAAGAAAGACAGAAGTCGGAAAGCCTTCTTCTCAACATTCTTCCCAAAGCGATCGCGGAAAGATTGAAGAGCGGTGAAGGGGTGATCGCGGATTATATTCCGAACTCCACCGTTCTTTTCGCGGACATCGTGGGTTTTTCCAAACTCTCCACTCAGATCCCGACTCCGAATCAATTGGTCGAGATCCTCAATCAGATCTTCACATGTTTCGACGATATCGCGAGCAAATATCAACTCGAGAAGATCAAGACGATCGGAGATTGTTATATGATGGCGGGAGGAATTCCGAACCCGACGACGGATCACGCCGAAAAGATCGCGTTAGCCGGAATCGAAATGATTTCCGGTCTGAAAGATCTTCAGAAGTCCTGGAAATACGAATTCAATATCCGAATCGGAATTCACACGGGCGACGTAGTCGCCGGCGTAATCGGAAAAAACAAGTTCGTCTACGACCTCTGGGGAGATTCGGTGAATACCGCTTCCAGAATGGAATCCCACGGTCAACCTGGAAAGATCAATTGTTCCGAAGCTACGTATGAGGCTCTCAAAGATCTTTTCGAATTCGAAGACAGAGGAATCATCGAGATCAAAGGAAAGGGTCCGATGAGAACCTTTTTCCTTCTGGGTAAAAAATAACCTTTTCGAAAGGTATTTTCAATTTTTTGAATATTCTTGTGCTCGATCCATGATCGTCGCGTCTCCCGCACATCTTTCAGCGTGTTCGGCCTCGGAAAATTCAGGGATAAGGTTTCACGTTCGTTTCTATGATTTCGAAATAACGAAGTTTGACGAATCCGTGATTTCCCCGTTTCGTGGAGACACGAGCCCAGTCCGCCGGATCGTATCCTTTGGTTCCGAGTTGGATCAGGACAATCGCGTTTCCATATAGAATTTCGTTCTGCCGGACGGAATCCGCGATCTTCGAATCCAAAGACTCGCGTTCGCGGACATTGAGAGTATCGCCATCTTTCATCCGAACCACTTTTGTCGGAAACCAGACTTGATCCAAGGAAACCCAACCTTTGATTTTGTTTTCGGTTTCGATCTCATACGCGACCGAATCGCCTTCGAATCCGAAATTTGCAGACCTAAGAAGTTTCCCGAATGTAAGATTCGGAAGTCTGGCGACTTCCTCTGGATAATCCGCGTCGAAGGCCCCCTCTTTTGGGACGACGGTTTTATAAACAGAAATGAATTTTCTATCGAGGCTCGATAAGAGCGCCTCCGGATTAGACTCGGACGCAAAACTGCCGTTTGCAATCGTTAGGATCAGAATCGTCAATAGGACGAGAATCGTTTTTGAGTTCTTCATTTTGGAGTTTCTTCGATCGTTTCGGCTGAACTTCGATATAGACCGCGTGAGCGATCGATGCGGATTCAACAAATTGGCGTCTTAAAAAAAGAACATTCAAAAAATAGAAAATTCAATTTGTTGAATGGAGCGGAGAGCGCGGCCGCGATTTCAATCGAACTTTGATGTTCAAAAAAAAATCAGCGGCACGCCCGAAAAATCTAACGAAGAGCGGCGATTACGTCTGCCGGCGCTTGGACCAATTCCACGAGAACACCTTCGGAACAATAAGGAAACTCCTCGTTTCCTTTGGGATGAATAAAACATACGTCGTAACCGGCCGCGCCTTTCCGTACGCCTCCCGGTGTAAAACGAACTCCTTTTGCCGTTAACCATTCGACCGCTTTGTGAATATCATCCACCCAGAGTCCGATATGATTGAGTTTCGGTTCGTGCACTTTCGGGCTTTTGTTTGCGTCGATCGGTTGCATGATATCGACTTCGACCGCGAATGGTCCCTTTCCGATTCTTAGAATATCTTCGTCTACGTTTTCTTTCTCGCTTCGAAAGGTTCCCGTTTTTTCCAATCCGAGAATGTCGACCCAAAACGTTTCGAGTTTTTTCTTGTCTTCTCCGCCGACTGCGATCTGCTGAATTCCTAATATCTTAAATGGTCTCATAATCTTATTTCCAAAAATAATTCTTTCGATTCCGACCTTCTCGTCTCGAATTCTTTTTCGTATCAAAGAAGAATTTGATTCTTTCTTTTCGAAAGCAAGGTCTGAAATCCAGAAAATCCTCTCGCTTTCTCTTTGGCAACTTCATTCCCTCGAGTTGGTTTTGGCCAGTTCTTGAGTTCGAGATTCGGTCGTATTCTTCCATCCAAGACGGAACTACACGAGCCAGTTTTGGAGAAGTTTCTCCGAGCGTGCACCGGACGAACTTCAAGTCCCTTTGCAAGTTTTTTTTTCGAGTGAATCTTTTGTCGGACCAATCGAATCAGGGGAGAATTTTTCGGCTTGAGTTCCGACTTTTCTTTTTTAGAAAAAAGTAGGAACTCACACTTTTTGTAGTTTTTACAACTCCGGCCGACTTCGCCTGAGGAAAGGAATCATTCTACTTCAAAACATACGTTCCGATCTGCGGAAAGTGATCGCTGATATCCCAGACCGTTTCTCCTTGGTCCACCCGATACGCGCTCTGTCTCAGATTAGAAGAATAAAAGATATAATCGATCGTTCGATCCGGTTTTCCGATCGCCGGATCGTTCGAAAAATGAGTAAAGTATTTCGCTTTCTCAGGTCCATTCAAAATATCTAATGGAACAGCCGAACTCCAATGATCAAACAACGGCTTGATTTCTTGTTCGTCCGAATAAAAGAAAGCTCCGTTCGGATGCATCGTCTTTCGATCAAAGCCGGGAGGAAGCAGGTTGAAGTCTCCGCCTAACACCCAAGCATGACCCGCGAGATCCAATTCCTTGAGAAGCCCGGTGATCGTATCCACTTGTTTGTGCATCGTATCCGTCCCTTGGGAAAAGGCGTCCAAATGTGTGTTCAATACGGTGAACTTCTCCCCTCCTTCGATCGGAAAATCATTTTGAAGAATCGCACGTTTCAAATTGAACTGAGTCGAAATCGGATCGGCCGGCATCAACGGAAGAGAATGCCTGATTCCGTCCGAAATCTTAAACTTGCTGATCGTTGCGAGTTTCATTCCCACACTTCCGAGAATTTTCGGATGAGGTACAAATGCCGATTTCCAGTAAAAAGCCTCGCTACTGCAGGCGTAGGAGGGATCCAGTCCGGCAAGAATTCTTTCCAACTGATTTTCTTTGAAAGTATTCTTCGCTCCGTCATGCACCTCTTGCAAGAGAATCACATCCGGATTTTCAGATCGTATATAATCGGTGATTTTTTTGAGAGTGATTTCGATTTCTTCTCGAGAAGGTCCGATATCGGGACCGTCTGCGTTCGGAACGTCATACCAGAAGACTCTCTTTTTGCCAGCGAGGTATTGTATGTTCCAGACAAGAACCTTAATCTTAGAATCGGCTTTTAAAATTGGAGCGTCTTCGGCGCATTTTACTTCGGCGGGTTGCGCCTGATCTGGATGGAACGTGATAGAGTAAATAAGAATCAAAAAGGAACCGAAAAGAATTCCCAATACCGCCAATATTTTTCGAAACCAAGACATCTCCACACTCCATAAAAACGGTCTAAACGAACGTCACAATCGTTCAAAGAGAATACAAGCTACGAGAACAAAAGCGAGTGTAAAGGATTTTCTTTTTAAGAGGGTGGAATAAAACTGACTTTAAGAGCCTGAGATGAAAACAATCCTAACGATCTTATCCATCCTTTTCTTTGTACAAGTTTCCATTCATTCGGAAGAAATCGAACTCAAGATCCGCATCAAAAACGGAACGACCGGCAAAGAAGGAAACATCGAATCCCTTCGAATCATCGCGCTCCAACAAGGAATGATTCCGATCAAGGACTTAGGACCCGCAAAAGGGGACTTTGTCGTTTCCAAACTTTCCGTTCCCGACCAATCACCGATCCTTCTCCAAGCGAAGTATGCGGGGGTCAATTATAATAAGATGGTGCCTCCTGTCCCGGTGATGCGTTCCGCAGTCCAAGAGATCGTAGTCTATGAAAAGACAAAGGACAAATCTTTAGTGCGAACCAGATCGGCGATGCAGATCACAAGAGGAAAAGATTTCCTCCGCGTATTCAAAATTTTTCTCATCTCGAACAATACGATTCCACCTAAGAGTTATCAAGACGAACAAAATCCGTTCGAGATTTTTGTCCCTTCCGAGGCGACCGAAGTAATCGGACAACTCACGCAAGGAGAAGCGAGGATGGCGATTCCTCTTCAGCTCCAAGACGGACCGAACGGAAAATTTTTGGATCGTGCGATACTTCCCGGAAGTTCTGAATTACAAATTTCTTATACGATTCCCGCGAGCAATCTCTCCACCGTAACGTTTAAAGATAGAATGTTGGCGGAAAAGAGCGAAGGATTTCGCGCCGTATTTTCCAAACCGGGCGATATGAACGTTTCCTTCATCGGCGCTTCCAAGCAGGAAAAAATCGAAGAAGACGTTCCTTCCGATATGAAGGCCTTTAAGATCGGTTATCCGGCTCCTCAGTACGAGGTTTCGATTTCCGTTTCCGGAGGAGCACCCGTCATGGATATGGAAACCGAACGCGTAAATCGTAAGATCGAAAACGGAACTTGGTTCCCGACGACGGAACGATCGATTTTAGGATTAGTGGCTATTTTAGGATTTCTTTTTACTCTTTCGTTCGTATTCGTTTATAGAAAGAGTTGATGTGATTTTAGAATTCTAAACGGCGCTCTTTTTCTTTCCAACGTTCACCGTTTTTTTCTTCAGCTTCGGAGAAGAATCTTTTGAATCGGAAAGGATTCTTTCTCGTACCAAAGTTTCCAAAAACGCCTGAATATCCTGAAAGACCGGCTCTCTGTGTTCCGGAAATTCGTTCATCAATTCGTGATAAAGACCCGGATAGATTTTGATTCTTTTGTTTCTATAAATTAGATTTTTATAAAGTTCCGTTGAACCGTTCACATCCACGATTCCGTCTTCCTGACCGTGAAGAATCAGAACCGGACAACGAAGTATTCCCGCTTTCTTAATCAGCTTAGGACCGATTTCTAAAAGTTCGGAACCCATTCTGAAAGAAACCTTACCATGAACCAGAGGATCCTGTCGATAGGCCTCGATCACGTCGGGATCGTGAGAAAGGAACTGAAGATCTAGCTCCGCGTCGACTGTCGTGGCAGGCGAAATTTTGCTCAGAAAACCGGCGGCGATTTTTTTGAGCTGTTTTTTAAAATCCATTCTTACAAGGAGCGCGGGCGACGAAAGAATCAAACCCAAGATATTATCCTGATTGATTCCTTCCTGAGAATAACGAAGTGCAACCGCACCTCCCAGGGAATGACCTAAAAGAAAAAAACGATCCTTCTGTTCCCTTTTTAGAACCTCGGAGGTAAAATGGGAAAGATCACGAACATATTGATCGAAAGAATCCGCGTGCCCCCTTCTCCCTTCCGATCTTCCGTGACCTCTCATATCGAAAGAATAGAAATTGATGTCGCTCTTCGCAAAAAAACGGAGCAGGTTCGTATAACGGCTGCTATGTTCTCCAAATCCGTGATGAAAGATCAGCAAACGATTCGCGTTAGGCTTTGTCCAAGATTGACAGTATAACTTTGATTTATCGGAGCCGGATAGAATGTAGAATTCTTTGTGGTGAAAGGTCATAGCAAAAACCGAATTATCTGGAAGAAAGGAATCATCAAAACTACGGGGGTCAATCAATTATTCTTCCTTGAATCAAGAAAGATCTATTTTTCAATTCAAAGGTTGAGAAAGGAAACCGTTCGAAAGTCTATGTCTCGTTACTTACGCTCCAACAAAGGATTTTAAAATCGAAATCTCCCGATAAAGTTTCCTTGAGTTTTCCTCCGCTCTCTTCATTGTTTGGAATTCGCCGAACAAACAAAGAGACTCTGGAGAGAACATGGAAAAAAAACCCTCGGAACAAAGCCTACTTCGCTTTTTTGGGTTGGGAGAACTGGCAAATCACGGTTGGAACGCGATCCTCGCGTTTTGGATGATCATGGGAATGGCGTTCTTCCTCTTTGCGGATCAGAACCTAATCGCGCCTAACTTAAGAAACATTGGTGCTTCTTTTGGACTGAATAGTCAAGAAGACGTAGACTGGTATATAGGAGGGGTCATTCCGATTCTCTTTTTTATCCTGGGCGGAGCGGTTTCCGTGAGCATGGGATATTTATCACAAAAGTATTCCCGAAAGACTCTCATTATCTTTTCCGTCTTTTTAGGAGAGATTCCTTGTTTCCTTTCCGGGTTTGCGACGAGTTATCCCGAATTCGTAATCTATAGAACTTTGACCGGTTTTGGACTGGGCGGAATTTTCCCGCTCCTTTTCACGGTCCTCGGCGACTACTTTTCGGATAAGTCCAGATCCACCGCGGCGGCATACGTTTCTCTTTCGATGGGAATCGGACTCGGCGTAGGACAATTGTTAGGCGGTATTTTAGGAAACTCGGATCCGATCAACGGTTGGAGAATGAGTTTTATCTATCTTTCGGTTCCTTCTTTCTTTTTCGCACTCATCTATTGGATTTTTTGTAAAGAACCGATTCGAGGCGGTGGGGAAACGGAGTGGCAGGGAATTGCGGATAAATTTCCGGAAGAAAGTTTTCATCTACGTTGGAGCGATATTCGACTTCTTTTTCAAAACAAGACAAACATTGGAATCTTTCTGCAAGGAATTCCGGGTTGTGTTCCTTGGGGAGTTTTTTTCGTTTTCCTAGTGGACTATTACGAAACTTCGTATCATCTCGATAAGGCGACCGCGACGATGCTTCTCACCTACGCCGCGATCGGAGTTTTTGCCGGAACATTCTTCGGGGGAATTATCGGACAACGGATTTATAACTACAACAAGAGACTTCTTCCGATCTTTTGTATGACGAGCATCTTTCTCGGAATTCTACCTTGTCTCTATCTTTTAAAGGCGGAAACCATCGCGACCTCCGGAACGTTCATCGTCGTGAACCTGATCGCGGGATTTCTCATATCACTTACAGGACCGAACGTAAGAGCCACATTAATCAATGTGAATATTCCAAAAAACAGAAGTAGTATGTTCGCGCTGTATAATCTGACAGACGACTTGGGAAAAGGTTTGGGGCCTGCGATGAGCGCGGTTATCCTAGGTTTGACTCCCGGAGATCGTTCCCTCGGACTTTCGATTTCGGTACTATTTTGGATTCCCTGTGCATTGTTTTGGATCATGGTCTTGAATAATTTTGAAAAAGACGAAAAAGACGTACATGATTATTTGGTTCAAGAAGCAGAAAAGATAAGGGGAACCGCTTAATTGGATCTGGGACCTATTCAATTATTTTTATTCGACATAGAAGGAACGACCACGCCGATCGAGTTCGTCCATAAAGTTCTCTTTCCGTATTCCGTTCAGAAGATGGATTCTTTTTTTCAGACATCTGGATTGGAAGAAGAATGGAAAGGGAAACTTTTAGAGGAAGCGAAGAACGATACGACCTACGACGGAAAGATCGGAGAATCGGCGGAGGAACTCAGCGCCTATTGTAAATATCTCGTATCCGTGGATCGGAAGAGCGGACCGTTAAAGGAAATTCAAGGAAGAATTTGGAAGATCGGATATGAGACCGGAGAACTGAAAAGTCTCATGTTTCCCGATGTTCCCGAATTTTTAAAAAGAATTCAATCCGCACAAAAGAAGGCGGCTGTCTATTCTTCCGGAAGTGTTCAAGCGCAAAAGCTAATATTCGAATATTCCGAATCGGGAGATCTTACGAAATATTTTTCCGGTTATTTCGACACCGCAGTCGGCGGTAAAAGGGAATCCTCCAGTTATTCTAAGATCGCAAAAGAACTCGGGGTGGAACCGAGAAAAATTCTATTCTTTACGGATATAAAAGAAGAAGCGGACGCCGCGATCGGAGCCGATCTCAGAGCGGCAATTTTAGAAAGACCCGGAAATTCAAAACAAGCCGAACATTCGTATTTAAGGCTTTCCACGTTCGAAACCTTGAACCCGGCTCGCTCCTAAAATCTTTTTGAAAACATTCCGAAATCGAAGGCAGAAACAATAAGAACCCGAGAAAATAAGAGCGTATCCGAAAATCGGAACTTCTTTTTTTCAAGGAACGGAACATCTTTCGAAAAACAAAGAGAACGAAATACAAACCGCTTTAGGAACGATTCCGAATTTTCCACTGAGACTTCGGAACGAATCGGACCATACGATTCTAAGGTTCAGAAATTCGAAAGGAAACGTTTTTTTCAGAGTAGGTTTGCACAAACGGCCGATCTTTGGAAGGTGAGAACCTTTCTGATTTCCATTCTTATAATTCTGATTTCCACACTGACGGGAGTTATCGAGGCTCGCGAACTCGTTTACGCGTTTCGAGAACCAGGGAAACCCGAAAAGGAAAAGATGATTCTCGTAGGAGAGACGGTTCTCTACGATAAAGTAAAACCGATCGAAGAAGAAGGAAAAAATAAGAATCTGGACATCGGCGTGGATACAAGAGCCGATCTTGTGACGATCAAGATCAATTACGATCCCGGTTTAAGAGTAGGACAAATTCTCTACCTAATAGAAAAAGATTTCGATCATAAGAATTACAAGAACGGAAACATCGTCGCGCAGATCGAAATCAAATCCATCTTTCAGACTTCATTTATCGGGAAAAGGGCAAGAGGAATCGGAAATCTAGGATTAGTAAAAGATAGGAATCTCATGGTGGCGGCTCCTCTCGTTTCTGAAAAAATCGAATCCGCAATCGTGGAAAGAAAAAAGGGAGACTACCACCTTTCTCGAAACGAAATCGCAGAATCCATACGTTCTTATAAACATACGATCAGTCTCGATCCTTCTTCTCCGATGGGTCATTTCCGTTTAGGATTGCTCTATAAAAAAACGGGGGAAGCTTATATCTCCGCGGGCTCCGAATTCTCCATGGCCTGGAAAAATCGAAAACGTTTCGGTAACGCTCAAGAAGAATTGGAATTCTATGTGGAATACATCGACTACTTAAATCATAAATATGAAACGGAAGGATTTAAGAATTCGACCATTCTTTCCAAGACGATGGATGTGATCCAAGAGGCGTTTAAATTAACCAAAGTAGACTCGGAACTTTTAATCAATTCCGCAACAACTTATTACTATCTTTATCGAGAAGAATCCAAACCGGGAAAATCTCCGAGTGAAGCGTCAGCAAAGAGAAAAAAATCCGACACTTATTTTGAGATTTCGGAAAGACTTACGAGAAACGCAGATCTTCTCAATCCGTCCGATTATCGCGTTCACCTTCTTGCGAGCAAACTTTACATAGACAAGATCACTGAACTCACTTCCGAATCCGGACAGAGTAGTCTTGGAGAATTGGAACAAGTAGCCAACTTTAAAAGATTGTTAAGCGAATCTTTCGAAAAGTATAAAACCTTTAAACCGGCTTCACAGCCCGGAGATTCGTATTTGTTGAGAGCGCCTGCATTAATCGGATCATTCTGAAAGAATCTTCCGAGTTCTAGTAAAGATATATTTTTGAAGGACTAACATATCGTCCGGATTGGAATCAAAAAAATTCACACCAAGATTGAATTTACCGTCGCCCGCAACGATATAGCGTACAACCTCTCCCCTCAGAATTAGAGTCCTTTCCGTAAGAGGAATGAATATTTTTATAATATTATGCTTTTTTAAATAATGAAAGATTCTTTCTTCGTCGATTTCAAAGAGGAGCCCGTTGATACTGATATCTACGACTCGCGTGGCCGCCTTTGTCTGACGATAGTTGTCCGCCCGGATGAAAATTTTCGTCATAGAGTAGCTGAAAATTTCAGAAAGTTCGATCAAATAGCCCGCCTGGGAAGGAGTAATCGAATATCGATCCATAGCGGAGGCATAAACCCGAATATATCCTACGACGTCGTTAAAGAGCCTGATAGGTAGAATCATGTAAGAGATAAGGAAATCCCGAATTTCGTTTTTCTGGAGTTCCCTAAAAAATTTATCCGCATAATCCTGCCCGTTTTCCAAAACCATACGAATGTATTCTTCGCGGTAGTTACCCACTTCCGAAGGATCAGTCTCACGAATGTAATTGATTATCAAAGAAGTATCGGAGATAAAAATCGGTTTATCGTGTCTTCGAATAAAAGATTCCAGAAAAACTTCGTCCTTCTTCTCTGCGGAAAAAAAAACGATGTCGTATTCCTTCGAAACCGTGGAAATATATTCGGAAATCATAATATTTATGAGTCGAAGATCCGGATTGTCCTTTTTAATTTCCCTCATCAGGTTATTAAATCTTTGTTCGACTTGAATATTCCTTCCGATTTCTCTTCCTCCGCCCGAGAGAGAGCGAAAAAGAATTACGTAGTTCATAAAGAGGTCGTCGACCGCGACTCGGATATTCTTACGAAAGGATGCGGCTTGGAGTTCTGATGGAATTCTAATTTTAATTCCTTCTTCTAAGAATTCTAATATGACAACCTCGAACTGATAGAGAATGTTCATGATCTCGAAACTGATCTTTGCACGAAGTGTAAGCCCCTGCGTCGCACCAGGGATTCGGAGATTTACGGTCGTCTCTTCAATATCCTCCACAATCGCGAAATATTTTTGTCCGTCGTAGTCGAAAGGGAATTCTACATCGTCCGCTTTGAGATAATAGAAGAGATGTTTTACGAGATTGATATCGGTCCCAATGATTGTCTCCCCGAACATCGTTTCGAGAATCGTTATGAGTTCCTGTAAACTATCTGATCTTCCGACTGCCATGGTTTTTTTTGTTGAATGCGAGATTCTATCTTAGTATCGGCTTTTAGGAAGTCGGAATTCAGTCGGGCTATATGAAAGGGACATAAGCATTTGGAAAAGAGAACTCGAGAGAAAAAAAATCCAGAGGAAGGTTTCGGAAAAACCCGAAAAAGAAGGTATGGATACAAGAAAGTCGGAACTCAACCCGGAATTATTCGATATGATGAAACAGGGAAAGCTAACAGCCGGGAAAATCCTGGATTTGATCGCTTTAAAAGAACTCGTAGACCGATTTGCGATGACTCCTTTTATCGAGGACGAGAAGGTCGCAGAAATTCGAGAACGAACCGGAGTGGAACCTGATATTTTGACCTGGGGCGACTATTTTCAAACAGAGATTGCTTCGAGATACTTCGAAAAGTCGGAACCCCAGTTTAAGAAAATCATCGAAACAATTCGTTTCGACCTTATCTCGGCTCATTTGATTTTTTCGGGAAAACCGGAGTATTTTCAGGATTCAATAAGAGGACAAGCACTGATCTCGAAATCAATCGATTCTACTTTTTGGACGTTAGAGGATGAGGAAGCGATTCATCTCGATACTCTCCTTGAATACTTTGTCCAGATGGGAATTGGCGAAAAACCGTTGACCGTATCCGATCGAATTTGGTATGAAAGCTTTGAGTTGGAGAGAAAAGCAGTTTAATGGGATTAATCGATCAAGACACTATCGATCTGGGTTCAGGAAACAAGATCCTGACTTTAAGCTTAAATAATCCGGAAAGTCGGAATTCCATGACCCGAGAAATGGGCCTTGAATTTAAGAAAACCATCGAGACTTTATTGGATTCTCCTGAAAAATCGAAACCAAGGGCCGTCATTCTCACCGGGAAGAATGGAATTTTCTCCGCTGGGGGAAATTTTGAACTCCTGAAATCATTTTCTACGAAAGATTTCGAGACGAACAAAAAAACAATGTTTGAATTCTACAATCTCTTTCTTTCGGTAAGAAGATTGGATATCCCCGTTATTTGCGCCGCGAATGGTCATGCGATAGGGGCTGGACTTTCTCTCGCTTTTGCCTGCGACATTCGAGTATTCGCGAACGAAGGAAAATATCAGTTTAACTTTGTAAAGTTAGGAATTCATCCTGGAATGGGTTCAAGTTATATTGTGAAAGAGCTTTTTGGAACTCATGTGGCCAATCGTCTTCTATTTCTTGCTGAAACTTTAAATGGAGATGATGCGTTCCGGACAGGCCTCTGCAATGACTCAGTTCCTCAGAAAGAAGTCTTAGGAAGAGCCACAGAAATTGCAATCGCCCTCTCAGAAAGTGCCCCCCTCGCCCTGAGCGAACTGAAGAAAAATACTTACGACCGTGAGAAATTGGAAGCCGCTCTCAAAAAGGAAGCGGAATCTCAGGCGAGAAACTTTATTTCCGCTGATTTCAAAGAAACGATCAAAGCGATTGAACAAAAAAGAAAACCAGAGTTTAAAGGACTCTAATTCTCTCCCTTTTTAACCTCTCGATCATAGTCCTTTAGGGCCTGGAATGTAGCATCGTATTCGTTCCAGGCATTCCATACCACAAAACCATGAGCACCACTATCGTACGTAGCTTTAACTTGAGCTTTTATATAATCGGACAAAGAAAGTCCGGACTTGGCAACGGACATGTTGAATCCTTGGATATAAGGAATGACTCTCGTTGTTTTCAAGGATCTTTTTAAGGTAAGATGAGTTCCGTCATACACTGTTTGATAAGGATCTTTAATCCGAGCAGGCATTCCATAAAAGTGAGAAGGATATAACATTGGATAGAGAACATCCACTACTTGGGCAAATACTTCCACTTTCTGACCGATTGAATCGTTCTGATTAAAAGGGATCCGACCAAAAATATCTGCTCCGATATAAGGAAGATTTTCACATTTCAGGGTTTCATTTCGAATATTCTTAATAATTCCTGAAATATTTTTGTAACGAGCTTCATACGATAACTTGAGTTGCAAATTGTCGGCATAGCGAATGTAATCTAATTGAATTTCAGGAAACCCCGATTGGCAAGCGGCTCTAATCGACCGATGGATCGATTTTATCTTTTGGTCCGACGGGTTTTCGGTCGGAAGGCCGCCGTCAAAATTGACAACGCGTGCAACTGGGTAAAAACCTTCTGCGAATAATGAATCCAAAGTTTCCTTAGAAGGTGCTGTAGGTTGGACATCAATCACAAGGAAATTGATTCCATGCATTTTGCTTCTCCGACGAAGCTCTTCAAATGCTTTCACTTTTTTTAAAGTTCTCTGAGAAATATAGATCCCTCTAGAGAATTCCGGCACCTTCTGATCTGCAAAGTTTGATATCCCATTTCCTTCCTGTTTAGGAGCATCACCTTTGTTTTGCGTAGTTACAACCTTGGACTTAATTTCAAGTATAGGTTCAATGGGGGAAATTTGTTTTCTCGTAGTTTCTTTTTTTGGAAAAATTTCCTCGTCTGACTGTTTGGATTCTTGTCCTTTCCTTACCGAAGACCTTTGAGTTCCGACTTCAGGTTCAGATAACTCCTTCGCCAATCGAACCGGTTTCCTCTTTGTGCTCCCGTTCGGAAAAGGAAGATCAAAGTCAGAAAAAAGAGAGGATACGCTAAAAAGGAAAATAATTAAGAATGATACGATTTGTTGATTCATGGTTACAAGATCAGGCGGAAACAATTGATTTCTCTCTTAAATGTCGGAATTCTCCAACTATAACTAAAAGAAAGACGTGAGAAATTCTGAAAAAGGGTCGATTCGTTTTCCAGAATAAAGAAAATAATAGATTCAATAAAGTTTCTCTTTGGAGTTAAAAGATGGCAACGGGTCTTATTTTTTCAGAGGCATTTCTTTATCATAACTCGAACTCTACGAGTCCCCATTTCGAAAACTCGGACAGATTAATCGCCTGTATAGAACTTCTTCAAAAGAAGACCTATTTTTCTTCCCTCTATCAACCGGAGATTCAGGATATCACAATTGATTTTCTGAACCAAACGCACAGCAGAAATCATATTCAAAAAATAGAGAATTCCAAAGGCAAAAGAGGTTATTTTGATTCTGACACACCTTTTACGGAAAAATCATGGTTTTCGGCTTTCAAAGCGGCAAGTTCCGGAACTACCATGGCAGATACTTTGCTTGAAGGGAAAATCAAGAATGGATTCTCACTCCTCCGACCGCCGGGACATCATGCTGAGCAAAATAGAATTATGGGTTTTTGTATGTTAAATAATATAGCGATCGCAGCTAAATACCTTCAACTTCGTGGCCTTAAGAAAATTTTTATCTTAGATTGGGATGTTCACCATGGAAATGGAACGCAAGAATTTTTCTATGGAGATCCAAGCGTTTTCTTCCTTTCTATCCATCAATTCCCTTTTTATCCGATGACTGGACTTCCGACCGAAACGGGAGAAGCAATGGGGATCGGGACGACGAAAAATATTCCTCTCAAAGCAGGAACAGAAGACAATACTTACATAAATTTATTTAAGGAAACAATTGTTCCTACGATTGAAAGATTTAATCCGGAAATCATCTTGATATCTGCAGGTTTTGATGCCCACAAGAACGATCCGCTTGGAGGGATGCAAATTTCCACTAGTGGTTTCGAAAAATTAACAAGAATCGTTCTTGAATGCGCGAAGAACGTTTGCCAAGGAAGGGTTCTTTCTTTTTTAGAAGGAGGTTACGACTTAACTTCTTTGGCAGAATCCGTAGAAGCACACATTGCCGTTCTTCAATCTTTTTCTTAAAAAAATTCAACATCTTCGTCTTTTAAGATCACCTCTTGGAACTGTATTCTTTAGAGGAGAAAAGAAGAATGAATCAAATTCAAGAGTTCACCGAGTTTCATGGCAAATCCAAGAGATCCATTGGTCCTTCGGACTTGCTCATTCCAAAACATTTGGAAGGATTTCTGAGGAATAGAATTAGGAGACACGGCAATCTTAAAAACTACTTTCACTATCTAATTATAAAATTTCAGAACAGGAATCTCTTCTCCAAATTTCCCGACACAGCTTTTCGAAAAACGCTATACCAATCGAAAAGACAAAATCTAATTCGACTTTCGTTTCGACCGGATCATCAAGATTGGTATGAGGCTAAACTTGTGGGCTTTTATTTCGGAATTTCCATTTGTAAATTTTTTTCAGGACTCGTAGATAGTGATAGAGACGAAGATATCTCTCTTCAAGATGAGAAAACTGAGATCCTAAGGTTAGAAAGGAGAACGGTAAATCCAATCTATTTTTATTATACGATTTTTTCGAATAAGAGAATGATCCTAAAGCGACTTTCGAGAAGAAGAAATTTTGAGTTGAATACTGCATAATTTTTTCCATTTTTCTCGAGAGATTCCGATATTCAATGTAGTATGGAAGTCTCCTTGGAAGAATTAAATCAGATAGAAAAAAGATTTCGGAACTACATCTTTATTCTAGATTTTCTTCTCCGGGAAACGCGGAGCGAACTCCTTGAAAATCGTGCGAAACGAGAAATCTGGCTTGAGCGTCATGAGAGCTGGAAAAAGAGTCGCTCTCCGATCAACTCAGAAGGCTTCCCTCGAATCCAAAATGCTATTTCTAAAGACGTTTTCCATCGAGAATTCCGACCTCTCCAACCTTTACGAAATTCGAAACTTAAAAGTGTATTCCCGAGAACGGGCAGACAAATAGAATTTCGACCTCTAAGTGGTTAGGAGAGTTTTAACCTTTTTCTCAAAAAACGAGAAGTGTTTCACATTTTTATAAGGTTTATTCCTTCCGCGTTCGTAAAAAATTCTTGAAATTATGTCTCTTTTCAATGTTAATAGAGATTGGAGCAAATGTAAGAATTCAATTATGCACTCTAATCGATTTCTTATCCTCCTCGTAGTATTCTTAACATCTTTTTCTTTGAATTCCGACGGGCTTCCAAATTTTTCTATCCAGGAAAAAGAGGCAAGGACGCATTTTTCTAGGGGTTTCTCCTACTTTAATAACTCTCAGTATTCATCTTCTCGGGAAAGCTTTCTTAAGGCGCTTTCAATCAAGAGCGACTTTACTTTAGCGAGGCTTCTCCTCTCTAATTCTTATTATCTTTCTGGCGATTGGCCAGAAAGCATGTCGGAGTTAGAACAAATTGAAGGTAATACAGGGCTTAACCAGATTCAAAAAGCAAGATTAGATGCACTCCGAATCAATCTCGCTGGTGGGAGTCAGGATGCTGGGATAAAGTATTATTCTGCGCTTTTAGGTGACGAGCTCAGACGGTTTCGATTCAGAAACCCTTCCGATGTTGCGATCGATGATGATGGATTTCTCTACGTACTTTCGTTTGATACGGCAAATATCGTAAAATTTGACCCAAACGGAAATCCAGTAGATAATTTTAAGGGCTCCTTAGGTCGGAATTTATCCGGTCCCCTCTTCTTTTCTCTCCGTGGAACCTCAATTTTTGTCTCCGATTTCAAAGCGGATAAGATTTATGAGTTCAATACGAGAGGTGAATATCGAAATCGTTTTGGAAAAACAGGAAAAGCCGCAGGGGAATTCCATGGTCCTACTGGAATTTTTTTCACGAAGGACGGATATCTCTTTGTTTCCGATTCCGGAAATAACCGGGTTCAAAAACTTAAAACCGACGGAACCTTCCTCCAAGAGATCGGAGTCGGAACTCTTCGAAATCCTTCCGGAATCAAGATCAATGCGAAAGGAGAAATCTACGTCGCCGATCGAGGGAACTCTCGCATTGCGGTTTTCGACTCAGAGGGAAATTTCCTAAGAGAGATCACAAATCCAAATATTCTATCTTCTCCTCGTAATCTTACGATTCGGAAAAATGAAATACACGTTGCAGATGAAAAATCCGGTCTTGTAGTTTATAACACGCTGGAAAATACTTGGAGAGCTCTGGATTCTTTTCGAGATTCCAAAAATGTAATCCGGAAACTGAATCAACCTTTTTCTTCGGCCTTTGATTATACGGGAACTCAGTACATCGCAGATTTCAATCGGCATCGCGTAGAAATTTTCAGCCCCGCGAATCAACTCTCTTCCAATCTGGATCTCGTAGTAGAAAAGGTCCTAAATAGAGAATATCCCGATATATCCGTTTTCTTAAGAGTCAGAGACCGATCGGGACGCGATATAAAAGCGATTCCAAGAAATTCATTTAAAGTTTACGAATACGGAAATCTTTCTCCGCTTATCGGACTCGCGGATATGCAACAATATAATAATAGAATTTCTCTATCCCTTATCTATGAGAACACCCCCGAAGTCAAAACCGCTTATTCCGTTTTTGAAAAATCACTTCGTCCACTTCTCACTTCCCTACGACAATACGACGGAGTGGAAGTTCTCCGTTCCGGCACTGAACTCATAAAAGCATCCGATTTCAATTATTCAATGCATGAGATTTTTAGAATATTACGAACTTCTCCTAGTGATTCTTCATCAAAAACGGGAAAGTCAATTTATCGCGGAATCACCGATCTTTTAGATCGTCTCGGGCCGAGAGCGGTCCTCGTGTTAGTATCCGGTAATTCCAATCCGGATTCTTTTACTCAAATTTCTCCGGAAAAAATCATCCGTTATTCGAAAGCACATTCGATCCCGATCTATTTTTTATCTCTCTCGGATGTCGGGCCTTCGGTTGAAATCTATAAGACGATAGCCAATTCTACCGGTGGAAAATTCATACTGATCCCGGGAGAAGGTCAGGAAAAAACTCTCTACGAATCCATTGTTTCTCATAAAGACAGACGTTATATCGTTTCATTCAAGAGTAGAGTGGACGCCGATAAAAAGGACTTCTACATACCTCTCGTCTTAGAAGCGAATTTTCGAAACGCCTCCGGTAAAGCCGAAGCAGGATTTTTTACAAAATGATCCTCCGTCTTCTTCTACAAAAACGTTTTCTGATTTTTTCTTTGGTCCTTCTTTTTGGATCATCTGCAAGCTCTCAGGAAACCGTTCGTAAAATACAAGAAGGGGAACTCCTTCTCAAGGAAAGAAATTATACCGGAGCTTATCAGTCTTTCACCGATGCAGTCAAAGCAAATCCGATGTCGATCCGTTCTCTTTTAGGTTTGGCTGAATCGGCAAAACATCTTCATAAATACAACGAGTCCTTTGAAGCCTTCAACAAGGCGTTAGCCTTAGAGCCCGAAAACAAAAATGCGTTGAAGGGTGGGGCGTTGGCATTCGCGAGAAAAAAAGATTATCAGAACGCTCTCAATCTCTTACGGACCTCATTGGATACGGATCCGTTCGACCCGATCCTTGCACCGGTACAAATTCAAATCCTTTTAGAAATGGGAAGTTTCGAATCTGCCCTAAAACGACTGGAAGCTTCCCGATCTAAATTACAAAATTCTAAAGAAGTTCAAATTTTAGAAGCGAAAGTAAACGGAAAGACTGGAAACTTCTCCAAAGCTTATCACCTCTGGAACGGAGTCCTTTCGAATTCTTCCGATGATCCAGATCTCTTTTTTCATCTCGCGCAACTCTTAATCGATTGGGCGGAAAAGAGTCCGGTCTCGGAAAGAAAACAAAAGCTCGAAGCCGCTTCGGAAAAATTAGAACGTGCGATTTCTCTTTATCCGGATTTTGAAGAGGCAATTGACGCGCTTACAAGAATACGCATCTGGCAAAACGACTTTGCCTCTGCCGTCGCTCTTTCTCGAAAACTGGTTTCGCTCTATCCGCAAAATTCGTCCTTTCTTTATCTTAAGACGTTTGCTGTGGAAAAAGAGGCGAATAAGGATTCTTCTTCCGCGAGTAAGGAATCCCTCAAAAACGATTTAACAGAAATAGTACGATTGGATGATTTGGATTCCATCGCGAGACAAAAAGCGGAATCGGTAGCACTCGTTCATTTCCCTGAGAACCATTCCTTCCGAAGAAAATTGGGTGAATATAGAATGCAACGTTTTCGTTCTTCCAAAAATTCCCTCCTCTACGAGATGTCTTCTCACCATCTCGCATCCGCAAGAGAATTGATTCCCGGTCAACCAGAGGTCCAGTTCCAAACTCTTTCCGAATACAAGAGAACCGGATTTTTCCCGCGTTATTTGAATCTTCTTTTATTCTTAAGAAAGAAATATCCGGAAAACGAAAAGTATCAGTATGAGATAGAAAATCTCCTGAACTCTATGAAACAATCGATCGGCTATAAGGAAGGAATGATCGAAATCACAGGGGACAATCTCCTCGAAAATTACGGAAGAACTCCGCCCGTTCTTCTCGTTTTCGATCTTGTCGACAAATCCTTCTTAGGCGACTATCCCGATCTATCTCTCCTGGTCTCCTCTTCGGTTCGCAAAATTCTTTCTCTAAACCCTACGATCTCTCTTTCCGGATCATTGGAATCTGCGAGAAGTAATCCTTCTTCTCTCAATCTAACCTCGGATAACTATACGGGAATTCTACCCTACTCCGAGTCCTTATTTTTTAAAGTCAAAGAATCGGTTAAGAACGGGCCGAAGCCGAGATTCGTAGTTTATGGATCTCTAAAATACGAAAATCATTCTCTGAACGTCGATTGGACGATAAAAGACACGAAACACGAGAAGATTCTTACTACCTTTCGGGTCTTCGCGAAGGGGCGGGATTTTCTTCCGGAGGTCGCTACCAGATCCGCTTCTAAAATTCTCGCTTCGATTCCGCCCTCCGCATCGATTGTCAAAGTAAAGGATGAAGATATCATCATCAATGCCGGAACGCTGGACGGTTTAAAGAAAGGCTCCAAAGTTCAAATCTACAACACTTCCGGAAAATCGGGAGAAGCAACGGTGGAGGAAACGGATTATTTCCTTTCGAGAGCGGTTCCGGATAACGGTATCAACGGATTGAAAACGATTTCCGAAGGGGATCGGATTCTCTGGAAACGTTAAATTCTTCTTTTCGGAAACTCGCTGAAATAGTCCAAGATCCAATCAGCGATCTTTTTTTCGATCTCGAGAATCTTTTCCGAATTCGGCCTCGTTTCTAAAAATAAGTTCCAAATTCTTCCTTGGATTTCTATTTTAGAAATTTCGAATATACTCCATTCTTCCGGCACCCATTCCGGAAATTTTTCCGATCTAAAAACTTCCTTTTTTGTTTCGTCCTCAAATACATAACGATTGGTCTCGATCCGAAAACGATTTTTAAACAGCCCGTATTCGATTTCCAAATCGACGTCCGGATAGATTCGAAAATCTCGATTTTCCTCGTCCCAATCCAAACGAGAACCTTCCAGACAAATTTCGTCTTCTCTGGATATTTCCAAACGAATCGGGTAAGAATGGAGCGTCTTTTGATTCTTCTTTTGATCGTAACCGACTTGAACATCGACTCGATGTTTTTTTCTTTCGATTCGAATCTGAAACGCGGAATCCAATCTAGTTTCCAAATGCTTTTGAATCACTGCGATCGCCGTGTTCGAAAATTGAAGCGGAGATAGAATCATCTCCGAAGTAGAGGATAAATTCTTAAAAAATTTTAGAATCATGGAATTTTACTTTGAATCCGTCGAAATTCTATCATCGCCTAGGTCAAAGTCTTTGTGGAATCAGAATTTATTTGCAAATCCATTTTTGATTGCGACGTGGAAAAGCTCTTTGCATTTCACGAATCTCCGAACGGTTTTGAAAGTTTAGTCGGCGCCGACTCAAACGTGGAAGTGATTCAAAAACCGGAGAACATTCGTCCGGGCGCCATCGCGATTCTGAAAGTCAGGCCGTTTCCGTTCTTCTCTTGGACTTGGATCGCGGAACACTTGGAATATTCGAAAAACGAGCGATTTGTCGACATTCAAAAAAAAGGCCCGTTCCCATTCTTCCTTCACGAACACCTATTTAGCTCCGCCGAAGGGAACCGATCTCAACTGGAAGATAGAATTTTTTTCGAAGCCCCGATTCATTTTTTGTCCTCTACTGTTGTTCTTTCTATGTTGAAGAAACAATTTCTAAAACGACATGAGATCACTGCGAAACAACTTTCGGTTTCTTGGAAGAATGTAACCTGCGGTCCTAAGGATTCTTTTTGATTCTCGTGTCATAGTCGATCAGAACTTTCTTATACGAGTTGATAAATTGAGGAGAACTGATCATATAATCTGCGGTCGAACGATTGCAAGCCATCGGTATATTATAAAGTACTGCAATTCGAAGTAACGCCTTTACGTCCGGATCATGGGGTTGCGCGGTCAACGGATCCCAGAAAAAAATCACGATGTCCAGATCTCCTTCCGCAATTTTTGCGCCGATCTGTTGATCCCCTCCCAGTGGTCCGGATAAGAATCTATAAACGGGAAGTTCCGCTTCTTCGTTTATCAACTTTCCGGTCGTCCCGGTTCCGAAGAGATGGTGCCTGGACAATATCTCCCTATGGGTTTTAGCCCATTCTACCAAATCATTCTTCCTATTATCGTGTGCTACTAAAGCGATCCTTTTTGTGGCCGGAACCTGAACTTCTTTCATTCTTCGTTACTCTTTTAATGTTTGTTTTCAATCTAATTTTTTGATGACGCCCGTTTGCGACCAATCCTAAATTGACCTGAGATATTTTTTTTCCATTCACATTCCATTTTGAAACCTTGTTCACGATCTTCAAAAGACAACGACTTCTATGAAACCAACTTCATCCTCTTCCATTCTTATCTGTTTTGTTTGGACTTTTTTGTTCCTTTCCTCTTCGGTCTTTTCGGACAAAAGCCCGTCAGAAAAAAAAATTGAAATTCTGATTCCGGATGGAAGTAATCCGGATTCTACTTGGGGAAAGGATCTTCTTCCTTTCGAAGACATCGATATTTTAGGAGATGCAAGCGAGGAGAATTCCAAAAATCATTTTGAAAAATCCAAAGACGATTTTCGAAGCGCGCTCGATCGTTTTCGAAAAGCGAACGAACTTGCGGAAAACAAACGAAAGGACTTCGAACAGCTTACATTCGAGGCGGATCGATACGAATGGCAAAAGAAGAATCGAAAGGAAAACTTTGAAAGAGCCGTATCAAGAGATCTGAACAAAGCGAGATCGGATTCCATACATCTTTTGGTTTCTTCTATGAATTCTTTGGAAAGAATTCAAAGTCCGAAAGTAAGAGATACGGACGGATTTAGAGAATTACAAGCCGGCATCTACAGAGAATACATCAAACACCAACTCGTCCTTAAAAATTTTCTCCAAGCGATGGACCTCCTCGAACGATATATCGGAATCGGTGCGAAGTACTACGAGGATTCCGAAGCGCAGGGTTTTTTGGCGAATTGTTATGAGAGAGCCTATCGTGTCGCAAAGAAAAATCGGGATGATTCCGCTCGCGAAAAATACGATATTCTTCGAAAAAAACACGGACTTTTGTATGCAGAATATAAATTCGGAAAGGATTCTCCTGACTTCAAAGAATTTTCGCGGGAACTCTTTCGGGACTAAAGCGAACAAAAACTTTCGGTAAGGCAAAAGTCGGAACTCAGAAATCCAGTGAGTCGTTCTCTTGTTTCGACAATCGATGTTTTGTAGAGAAAGATTGAGAGTCGGAACTCCGGAATGAGAACGGTCATCATCAAAGAAGATCTCAAGTCGGATTCTTAGAACTCGTCCCAGAACCGATCCGAAACGTTGTGATCGTTCCTACGGAAGCACTTCCATTTCCCTCAAGTGTGCCTTTCGAGGGATGATGGGATTTGGTTGCGTTGATCGAATACGGAGGAGTTTCCGCATTTCGGGTTTTCGGATAAGCCCTTTCCGTTTTAGATGAGAGTATCGTAGAAATCTGATCCTTACAAAACGTAAGAATCAAAATCCCTTCGATTGGGAACGATTTTTACTGGATTCCGAGTCTCTTTTTCAAACTTCGATTTTCTTCGATAAGATCTTTGATTTCTTTTTCGGTGTAGGCGAAAAGTCGATCCTGTGCTTCGAGAATCTTATCCAATTGAATCTCTTCTATATGAGAATAATCTAATGCTTGTTCCGTCGCTTTTTTGAAATCCAGGGCGTCTTTCAATTCCTGCGTCTTCATCGAATCCAGGATTTCCGATACTTTCAGTCGTTCGTGTAGAGCCAGAAGTTCCTTGTTTTTGAGTTCGTTGACCCTTTCAAGAGCCTTATTGATCTCTTCGTTGTTTTTCTTGACTTTGGATTCGAATTCTAAGATCGCTTGGAGGGCTTCGTTTGCTTTGGCCGCATCCTTATACTCTTTCTGAGCGAGTTCGAAAACTCCTTCAAAAAATCCGATATTGGTGAGGCAACTGTTCCCGATTTCGTTTGCCGCGAGTTTGTAAAATTCGGATTGAATCGTTCTATCCAAGATCAATCGAAGATTTCTCGGATGAACCGGATGTTCCAATACTTCGATCTTACCGGTTTCGGGAACGACCGAGTTGATCTTTTCGGATTCTTCGGAGTAGACCATGATCAAACTGACATAGGGATGTAGCTCGAACTTACGTATGAATTCTCGAATATGATTCCATTCTTGAAAATTTACGGAAAGAAAAAAGATATGGATATCCGCCTTCATTAAATCGATGGCGCTCAGTCCATCGAGGGAAACCTTGCTCAATTCGATATTGACACGAGGGTGCTTCCAGATCTGGATCGGGAATTCTTTTCCTGAAGTGAGATGCCAAATGATCGCGTTTTTTTGACTCATCGTATTAATTCCAAAACTAACCAACGGATTGTCCCGGGTCAGGAACCTCTTTTCGTGATCTTTTTTAATTTTCCCCATATACTTAATCTTTCTAATCTCTCTGTCAATTTTGATTTTTGATCAGAAATCTTATCCAGAACCTTTTGAATCGGTTTTGGCAGATCCATATCCGTTCTTTTGATCATGATATTGATGCTCAATATCGCGATCAAAATGTTCGCGCTCCAAGGTCCAATCCAATCCGGAACCTTATCATTGTAAGAGATCGTACTTCCCAGGGTAAAAAACGTAAAGTAGATCATTAGGAAAACAACTGCAAGCGTAAAACTCATTCCTTTTCCGGATCGTTTTACCACGAGCCCCAAAGGGAAAGAAATGAAGAAAAAAATCAAACAGGAGATCGGCATCGCGATTCTCCTATGAATTTCGACGTTAAAATCAGTAAGAACCTTCTTTCCTTGTTGCATTAAGGCCATCAGCTGTGTGAGAACCGAATACCTTTGGGTCATTTCATCCGGAGTTAGAGTTCCGTTTGCGGCTCCCATCGCAAGGTCGATCTTCATCTGATCCACCATTTGCTTTAGTCCGATTAAACCTTTAATCTCGATTCCCATCTCTTTCAAGGTCTCGAGTCCGGGAATTTTTTCCAGCCCCTCTGACTCCATATTATTGCGAATTTGGAAGAGGACAGGCATAGAGAAGGTTTCCGGTTTTACGTTCAATTCCAAGGTTTTCTTTTCTTTTCCCTTGGGAATGTTGTAGTCCATTTCTCCGTTTCGAAAATCCGTCACGGAAAAACTCTTACGATCATCGCTCCATTCTAAGATCCAACCGTCTTTGAGACGAATGGATTTCTCGTATTCCCCATCCGGTCCGAGTTTTTCTACGAGATTTCCTCGACCGGCGTTGATAATTTGAATGATTCTAGAACCGCCCATCGGAATCATTTTTCCGCCGATGTGAAAGTATTCGTTTCCTTCGAGAAAAATTTCCCATTCCCGAATTTGAACTCCCTTGAGTTCTCCCGTGTCGGAATTCATCCCTTCGGTATACATGGTTCTCGCACGTTTTTCAAAAAGGTCCTGGGTTTTGTCCCCGCTGAACTGACCCGGCGTAATCGCGAGCAGAGGATTGTAGGCGAGGACCCATTTGTTAAACTCGTTCATCTTTCTCGTATTCTCCGGAGAAAGATAGAAGTTGAGATAACCTACGATCATTGCCATCGCAAAACCGAATGCAAGAAAGTTAATATAGATTCTAGGAAAGCTGACACCTGCGGAACGGATCGCGGTGATTTCGGAATCTCCGGAAAGTCTTCCTGCGGCCATGATCCCGCTCATAAGACACGCCATCGGAATCGTCATCGGCAACGTATTCGCAAGAAGATAACCGAAGTAATCCAAAAGACGAAGCGGATCCACACCCTTCCCCACAAAAAGACCGATCATCTTTTGAAGAGCGAGGACCATATAGACCATCGTAAAAAATGCAAGAGCGACAAGAAACGGAGAAAGAATTTCTTTTAGAATATACCGATCCAAGATCGGAATGACCATGTAGAATTTTCTTTTGTCCGTATGAACTTTGAAATCCGGAGGAAGGTCTTCTACGCTACTGAGACGAACGGTTCTTAAATCCGCACCTCCGCTCGCAGAGCTTTTTTTCGGAGAAGAATCGTTCGAAGAACCGAGAATGGAGTCTTTTTGTTTTGCGATTTTTTTGGAAAGAGAAGAATCCGAATTCTTCTTGGAAGGAGCTACCTTCTTTGTTTTGAGATCGGTTTCGGAAGGTTTTGTTTTATTTGCCGACGAGCGCGCAACCGACTTTTTGCCGGAGGCTTTTTTCCGATTGTCCGGGTCCTTCAAGCAAGGATCCTTCCTTTCAACGTAGCGCTCGTCGCACTTTCAATTTGAACGTTTACGGAAGTTCCGATCATTTCAGAAGCATTCTTTCCTTCGGGAAGAGGAAACACAGTCATTCTTCCACAAGGAGTTCTTCCGCAGAGCTGATTCTCCGACTTACGGGAAGTGTTCTCAATCAAAACGGAATATACGTTTCCGATCCGAGATCGATTTTGATCGTGGGAGATGGAAGTCTGAAGATCCACGAGTTTGGTGAGTCTCGCCGATTTCACTTCTTCGGGAACGTTATCCGGAAGTTTTCTCTGGGCCATCGTTCCTTCCCTTTCGGAATACTTGAACATAAAAGCCATATCGAACTTCACTTCACGAACGACCGCAAGAGTGTCTTCGAATTCTTCTTCGGTCTCGTTGGGAAAACCTACGATGATGTCGGTGGTCAGTCCCACGTCGGGAACGATGTTTCGGATCTGCGCGACAACTTCTAAAAATTCTTCTTTGGAATAAGAACGTTTCATCTCTTCCAAAACTCTCGTGTTACCGGCTTGAAGAGGAAGATGAATGTTCGGACAAAAACGGGGATTCTCCGCCATGAGTTGAAGAAGATGAACCGGAAAGTCTTTCGGATGCGGAGAAGTAAAACGGATTCTTTCGATCGTAGTTTCATCCAAGAGCATCCGAATCAGACCGGCAAAGTCCTGTCCTTCTTCTCTGTAAGAATTTACGTTTTGTCCGAGAAGCGTCACCTGACGAATTCCCTGATCGGCGAGATCCTGAACTTCGCGGACGATGCTCTTCGGATCCCGGCTTCTTTCTCTTCCTCTCGTATAAGGAACCACGCAGAAAGTACAGAAATTATTGCATCCTCTCATGATCGTAACGAAGGCTTGGATCCCGTTTACGACCCGAGGTTCGATCTCGTCGTAGGTTTCGATTTTGGAAAGACGTGTGAGAGCAAGAGAATTTTCTCCCGAGCGAATTCTTTGGATGAGTTCGGGAAGACTTCTGTAGTTGTCCGGTCCTACGACCAGATCCAGGGGAAGTTCTTGGTGAAAAAGATCGTCTCCCAGGTTTTGGGCCATACATCCCAAAACACCAATGACAAGTTTCGGATTTCTCTTTTTGAGATATCCGAGGGATTGGAGACGGTTGTAGATCTTTGCGTGGGCGTTTTCACGGATCGCGCAGGTGTTTAAAAAGATAATATCCGAGTTTTCTGGGTCCGGAGAAGAAGAATATTCTGCGTCCTTCATGAGGCTGGCGACGATCCCGGAATCGTATTCATTCATCTGGCAACCGTAGGTCTCGATATAGACCTTTCCTGCCTTTTTTTCTACTTCCAGAACACTCATAGGACTGAATTTCTGCTTGCCGGACCGGCTGTAAAGGGGTTTTCCATGGATAGGGAAAGGCGTTTTAGAACGTCTAAAAATCCATTCCCGCAAGCAAAAAAAACATGGCTGTGAATACCAAACTCGACTACTACCGGATTTTGAATCTTTCCCGGAATTCCGACCTAGAGAGAATCGAATCCGCCTATCGGGAATTCTTGGAAATCTTGGAGGCGGACCCTTGGAATCCATCCTTGGAATTGGATCGAGAAGAGGGAACCCGAGCCTACGTCGTCCTGAGTTCTCCCAAGGCAAGAGAAGAATACGATAAGACCTTGGATTATGAATTCCTCCTTTTGGACACAACCCAGGTTCCGGAAGAATTCGAGTCCTTTTATAAAGTGCAAAAGCTTTCCGAAGGAGAAGAAACCAGGGAATTCTACTCTCGTTTTTTGGAATTCAAAAAGGATTTGGAAAACACACTTCGAAATCTAAGAATCACGGTTTTGTTTTTTTTGAGCGCCTTTTCTCTCCTTACGATTTTTGCGCTTTCCATGGCTCTTGCACAGAAAAATGGTTTTCTCTCGCCCGGCGCGGAGCTGTTCTACAGAAAGTGGGGAATTCTATGTTCCGCAGTATTTATCTTTTCAGGGTACGCGATCTTTCGAAAGATTGTAGCTTCTAAAAAGAAAGGATTCGAGAACAACCGGGGAAACCAATCACTTGAAGACAGCAAAAAAAAACGATCCTAAACATCTCGCGGAAGATGAAATCTCCTACTACTATTCCCTCCTCCAAGAAGAACTAACGTCCTTCGATTGTGGAGAATTGTGTAAACCCGACAACGACGGGATTCCTTTCTGCTGTATCGCGGATAACGCAGTTCCAACTTTGTATCGTTCCGAATTCTCCATGTTAAAAAAAAGAACGGATCTATGGAAGGTTTGGAAACCGGAGACAAAGGAAGACAAAAAGATGCTCGCGGAATACGATTCCAAAGAAACTCTCTTTTGTGAATGCAAAGGGATTCAATTTTGCGAAAGGGAGAATCGTTCGATCAGTTGTAGGACCTTTCCACTCGAACCGTATTTGGATACGAGAGGAGTGATGGTCGGACTTGTTTTTATGAAAGAATTCACCGGGAAATGTCCGCTTACTCTGAGGGCGAAAGATATCCGTCAAGAATTCGTAGATACACATTTTATCTTCTGGGAAAAACTTCTCTTTCGTTTGGACAGCGAATACGAAACGTTTTGGAATTCCTCAAAATCCTATCGAAGATCCAGGGCGAAAACCGGAAAAGAATTTCCGATATTTTTCCCGAGCCACCTTCAAGGAAAAGAATATCTGAAAGAATACGTCTGATTTAAAACCGCTCGCTTCCTAACTTCGAAGATTTTAAAAGGACAAAACCGTTTTCAGTTGCCGCGTCTCGATTTAATTTAGGTAGATTTTACGACCGACAAAACCCTACTCTCAAATTGAAAAAAGAATAATCAACTCGGAGCTTATAAAAACGCATCCCTACAAATGTCATTGAAGGCGCCTAACGCGAATTTTACGTCACGCAAAAAGGACCGGAACTTTCTCCGCTTTGTTTTTTCTCAGAACGTCTTGCCTCTACAAAACTAACGTTTGAGAATCAAATACCGGTGCTGAACACAAGAAATTATTTCCGCGCAAAATATCGTCGAAACAAAACAAATTCCAGCGACCCGGACGGTTTTCATCTGTACAAGAATTCTTAGAACCAAAGTTGGAAAATAGTTTCCCATTCTTCCAATAAAAAAGAATCTGCATTCGGCTTTGATTTTTGTCCTTAGGGTTTCCAAAGGCCCGGCGGTTCCTTCGTGCTCTGCGCGGTTGGTTTCACGTTTAAAGATTGGAATCCGAGTCACCATCACCTGGTCGAAGGTTCGAATCCTTCCTTATTCAAACGAGTAAGTAGCTCAGCTGGTCAGAGCAGGCGCCTGTTAAGCGAGAAGTTGGTCTCTTCGCAAAAAGACCGAAACAAAAAAAGGATAAAAGGCGTCCGGCTTTTGGATTCATTCGAAAGCAATCCAATGTTTGCCTTGCGGAACGATGGATACCGAATCGAGAATTCGTTTCAAGCCGGCTTCTTTTTTTTCGAGAGAAAAGAAGGAAGTTAAATTCGATTCGATGCGACGATTCTAAAATGGTTCCCCGCCGACGTGGGATGGATTCCTTTTATTCTTTTTCGGATGTCTAAGGTTGATTTCAAAATTCACGTTAGTCGTCATTATAGAATTCAATCGAGGTTCGTATGAAAATAAGAAATGATCAAAGAGGCCTTTTGTTCAAAGAGGGAGAATATGTAAAATTTCTCCCGCCCGGAAATTATTTTTGGCTTTTAGGCGGAAACATCGAGATTCATCAGGTCCTAAATCCTTTCGTTTCCAGAATCGATTTTTCCTTTTTACGAAACGATCCGATTCTTATGAAAGAATTGGAAATCATCGATCTCAAGGATAACGAGATTGCGATTCATTTCGAGGAAGATAAATTCAAATCCGTTCTAAAGACCGGAATTCACGCGTTTTGGAAAGGAATCAAGGCCAGATCTTTTATCAAGATCAATCTCGACGACCCGTTCGTATCGGAAGAAATCGAACGTTCTATTCTAATGAAACCGGAAGTCAAAGATCTCGTCTCTTCCTACGGCGTGGAATCGTATGAAAAAGGTCTTCTGTTTATCGAAAACGCTTTTGTTAAGCTCTTAGAGCCGGGAAATTATTTTTATTGGAAAGGGACCAAATCGATTTCGGTGATCAAAGCGGATCTTAGACAACTTCAAACGGAGATCACCGGCCAGGAAATCATGTCGAAGGATAAGATTCCTCTTCGACTCAACTTCGTTTGTCAGTATAAGATCACCGATCCGATTCAATGCCTCGTGGAGATAAAGGACTACGAATCGCAACTCTATATCCATTTACAATTGGTTCTAAGGGAATACGTTGGATCCCTAACGTTAGACGAAATTCTTTCTAAAAAAGAGGAAATTGGTTCTTACGTAACGGAGAAGATCAAAACTTCGATGCCTTCAATGGGATTAGAGATTCTCTTTGGTGGAGTCAAGGACGTAATTCTTCCGGGAGAAATCAAAGAAATCCTCAATCAGGTTTTGATCGCCGAGAAAAAAGCGCAAGCAAACGTGATCATGAGAAGGGAAGAAACCGCGTCCACAAGAAGTTTGTTAAACACCGCAAAGTTAATGGAAGAAAACATGACGCTTTATAAACTCAAAGAGTTGGAATATGTGGAAAGGATCAGCGAGAAAATCAGCCAGATTACCTTGACCGGCGGGATTCAACTCATCGATCAACTCAAAGGAATTCTTTTGCCTCCCAAAGACGATACGCAGAAAAAATCCTAAGTGTAATTTGAATTCCCGGCGAACTTTATCTTCCAAAAAACAAAAGTCTTCGGGAATTCAAAAAATACTTTGTAAGAACGTTTTCCCAAGAAACCGAAGAAGAATCTCATAAACTTCGTTAAAAAGCGAATAAAGATAGGATGAGACATAATAAAAATCAATCACGCGAACGTAAAAAAGATTTTTGTTAAGAGCAAAAGTCAGCACTCCAAAAACAATTCCAATAAGAAAATGGCATCCGTTGAACTTATTAATTCCTAAAGAATGAGTTCCAAGTAGCATTGTCGATTTCAGAGTTTCATCATTCACTGCCGAGTTTACCACAAAACTCTCCAGATGAAATCAAGGGCACGCCCCCATCAAAAACAAACCTTCAAACGATTTGTTTTAATTAGAATATTATAACATTCATTGAATAAATCCAGTAAAATAGGAAAGCTATCCAAAATATAAAATAAATTTTATATAATATTTCATTTTTTGAATGTATCTATAAAATGGGGTCTATTGCATTTTTTACTTAAGAATATAAAAACCTCCCCGCCCTATCTCACAGCTAATTAGAAAAAACTGCCACTTAAAGAACACTGCGAAAAATATTTTCTATGAAACTTTTCTGGCTTAATTTATAATTCAAAAAACTTTTTCCAATCCAACCGAGAGAAACTCAAAGCAAATCAGACTGCGCTAACCAGAAAGTTCATCATCGATTGACCTAACTCTAAACCTATATTGTAAACCTCTAACTCGAAAGAGAAAACACATACTCGCTCTTTTCAAATCATTTGACAGATATTTAAGACTTCTTCGCTTAACAAAAGAGTCTCATGTTGAATAAAATTTATTTTCGAGCCAGATTTGCGGTTGGCACGAATACTTCCATTTTTTTCATAGTCAAACTGAAACTTTAATAATTTAAGAACTTTGTGTCTGCTTTGAGTAATTACTAAGGTAGAAAGATTAAATTCGTGTACGAAAACGAATAACGCAGAACGTTCTTAAACAAAGAAGAATGAATTTAAAGTTAAAACACGGAGCTTAGGAGAGAAACTCATGTTGAAAGGTGACTCTATTTTTTCAAGGATCAGACTATTTCTGATTCCATCCTTATTCATCCCATTCTTAATCACCTGCGGTTGGTTTGGAAAAGATCGAGGCACCATGGAGAACGTGGATCTTGCGGCGGCCACTTGGTTAGTTGCTGAATCTGTCAAGACCCAAGTCAACAATGAAGGGGTTCCGATCAAACCGGGACAACCAACAACTCCGATCACACCGGTGAACGGTCTCTTCAATCTTCCTCCGGGGAAACCGGTAGCGGCGGCGGCCTTGATGGGTACCATCGATCCTACGGGAACAACAATCGTAAACGACTTCGACGGAGATGGTATTTTAAATCAGAACGAAACGTTAAGCAATGTTTGGGTCGCAGATTATCCGCAGATAGAAACCACAATCGCTCCGCCCGTAACTCTGAAGATTCAAATTCTAAAAAATTCCAATAACCAGAGCGATGAGATCGTGAGCGAGATTAACTCCAATGATTTTGAAGCGTCCAAGAATGAAGGTTCTGATAAAATACATCAATCGGAATTAAACGAAAGAACGGTTCAATTTCAGGATTCTTTTAGTAACGAAATTGAATTGGGCAGTTCTCATGAAACAACGTCATCCGCAGGTTTCGAAGGTAGCTATGGAATGGGCCTGGTTTCTACTGGTATGAATTACAGCAATAGTGCCAAGGATAGTTGGACCGCAAAAAATGCGGTTTCTGCTACCACTACAAAATGGGCGGATCGTCCTTTTAAAAATAATTTAGACCGAGACGCTTGGAATTTAAAATCGGATTCTTCCACGAACAAAGCGAGAAAATATCGCTCCGATAAATCTTCCAAGATCAACGAAACTTCTACCGTTGAACCGAACGCGGGCGTGGTAAGGGCGGCTCTTTATATCAAAAATCTTTCCGTAAACATGCCGGTTAAAATTTCAAACATCCTTTGTTCTTTGATGTTCGAAACACCTGCGGGAGAACTCGTACCTATGTCCTCCTTTCGATTGAGAAACGACGATTACAGTCTTTTTGAAGTCGAAGTCTATGGAGGCACTGATTTCGGTCCTTACGTTGTTGAATTAACAAATTTGAATACTTCTGAAGTAGAAAAGGCGATTGCCGCCGGATATACTCCGAAGATCATCATCGTGGATTACGCGATGACTCACGTCGCGGATTCTAACTATAAATCCAACCTACTCAACTTCTCTGGAAATAATCTTAAGATAGTAGAAGAAAACGCAAAAGGAAGAACCGCTTTAGTAAAAGCTTATGGTCCGGGGCTTCGCGACATGTACCGCGTAACTGCATTCGATACACCGAATGTTTCCAACCCCTGTAATACGACGAGCACGGACGTTTTTTCACCGGGGATTAGTTTAAAAAAGGCGTTGGAAAGAATTTCTTGTTCCGGCAACACGATCACGTTCAAAGATTACGTGATCGACCTTTCCGAATCTGCTCCTAAACTCGGAGAATCCAGAATCTATTTGAAAGGAATCCAATCCTTCGGCGGAATCAGCACGAACATCCCGTGTACCGACGAAACGAGCACTGGAACGGATGGAGTTAGCAGAACTGCGTGCGTTCAAAAACCATATAGCCAATGGACCGATACCGAGAAACAATCCTCTGGGGTTTGGGCAATCTATTCCCGCGGTAAATTTTATTCTCCGACCGAATATTGGACGGACTCGGGTAGCGTTCGTAAGTTCGATCCATGGAGAGGCGCTGTTGCGGCCCCTATCCTTAAAGGTGTGGATTCCATTATTTGGGCCGGCGACAATTACGATTTAGTTTATATCTCTTTTAAGGACTTTATAAAATCCGATCAAAAATTCGGGAATAATCCGTTGGAGAATGGAAACGCTTATCCTCTCAATACGAAATGGGATAACAAATCGTTGGGAAGTCATCCATATTATCCAGATACGAATTCTCTTTATTTAGGAGAAGTTGGGTTCGGCGAAAAAATCGAACTAAAATTCCAGTTAGAAAAGACAAAATATTTAGCCCCAAATTTCGGTTCCGCAACGGATGCAGGCGCTTATCAATATTTTTCTAATTTTAATTATAATTTACAAACATCGTCCGATCGTTACAATATCAATCAGGCCGCAGACTTTGAAATCAGTATGGGATTCGGAGGCGCTCGTACGGATTGGTTCCACATTATTAAGGATTTAAGTACAAGCGATCCGTATAAATTGAAGAATTGCGGAACGACTCTCGATTTCATCAACCAAATCTATAATCTATGCGTTCAATTGCCGACATTGAGTACCACAGTAGACCCGGCAATTAGTTTAGTAAAACTGTATATTCGACCTTCCTTAAATAACGCGTATCGTCGGACAGTTTGGCCGTTGCATTATTCTCAAGTTCGGAAAATGAGAGGAGAAGCTGGTTTGCCTATTTCGGCAGGCTCGACAACCGTGCGAATCGCAAATGCCTATGGATCTGCAAACGTAGGTGACCGGCTGTACATTCAAGGTGACTCTACATCTTACCGAATCTTACAAGTACTGCCGCCTCAAAACGATGGGTCCTTCGAAGTTCAGTTAGAAAGCGCCGTACTAATCAACGCTCAAAAAACAACACCGCTCTACATTCCCGGAGCGCTTACTTCACCCGACGTAAGGTTAGTTGTCGATACCGGATTTGTTACGGATTGGAATAACTTTGTCGCCTCGTCTTTTAACTCCACCGCTTTTGATAACGTCCAGTATCGTCCGTTTCTTCTCAACGGATCCGTAAGTTGCTCAACGAGTCCGTTCCACCCGGCTTCTTGCCTAGGATTTGCACCGGACATGAATGCAATTAACTGGACGGGGATTTACAATGAAGGTGTGGCTCTCTGGAACTCTTGGTCAGACGGCGGAGACTTTAAGAATTTCTTATATAGTGGATTGGTTCGCCTAACCGCCGCGACGGGAAAATCTTACCGTTTGGAAAGTTCGAATACGGACTTTACGGTCAGTGCCGACGTGAATGCACCGAGCTTAGGCAATGTCAAAACCGTCAGCCACGGAGATGTAGCTCTTTCGATCTGGAGACAAGGGCAGACTCTTATAGGTCGTTATAATTCAGTGAATACAGGTCAAGGCATCGGAAATCCGTTTACAATTAATCCTACATATTCAGTAACTGAGACAGGCAACTATACTCTAAAACAAAAAAATGGGAAAGTCGTGATTGCATGGGCACATTCAGAACATATCGCGGTCTCAATTCGAGATTTGACAAATTTTTCTACGATTGTTTCCGAATCGTTAATCGCGACCCGATATCTCCCTTACCCAAAAAGTTATTTCGACGGATACATTGATGTCGCGGTCGGCAATAACCGTGCAATTTTAATTTGGGCAGATCTCGAAACATCCACTGCTTTGAATTCTAATTATGCGTGTAACGCGACGATTTGCGCTTGGAACGATATTCGTAACTACCGTGTTGAAGGCAAAGTCATTCGATTGGATAACGGAACTGCGGTCGGTTCTAGTTTTAATATTGTGAACCATTCGACAACGGATATCGTTTGGGATTATCCTTCGCATCAACACGATCAACTCGCTTACTTTACGTTAACGCCCGCCGTAGCCGTAAACGATAACAACCAAGCTATTATCGGTTGGAAATATCAAAATCGAGCTTCAGGAGCGCATTCGGTGTGGAGCTCTGTCTACGATTTGAACAGCGCGATTATCATCGGGTCCAATAAACAAATTTTAAACGAGGCAACTCGTTCGGGCGACAGCTTAGACGTAGGAATCACAAACGGCAAAGGAATAGTCGTCTGGCGCAGAAATGACGGTGCGGCTTTTGGAAGAGGAATTGATACTTCAAATTCCAATCTCATTGGAAGCGATAACATTGTGTTGGAACCAAGTGGGATCGAATATATGAGATTTTCCTATTTTGCTGATACCGGGTTCTTAACCTATCGTGCGGATTCAAAAAATATCCGGTTAAAAGTAATTAACTTGCAGACAAGTCAGCTCTTGTATCCCGGCTCTCTCACACTTGGAATCGCAGATGCTGATCTTCGATCTCCCGGTCAGAGCATTCTTTCAGGAAACAAAGTTCTTACAACCTGGGAACAAACAAACGGAACCAAAAAAACCATTTGGGGTAGAATCAGCGACCTTAGCACTTTTACGTTAGATGGTCAAAAAGAATTCCAATTAAGTACAACGAATGAAGGAATTCAGTTTAACCCTACTGCGACTATCAATTCTGCATCGAACCTAGGCCTTGTAACGTGGGTTTCCCAAGATAAAACCCAGCAAAGAATCCGTGGGGCCAAAATCGATCTCAACAATCCAGGCGCTCTACAGTATGGTCTCAACAACTTCTTCGTGGCTCCTTTGATCGAAAGAGATTATACCGTTCGCGCCAAAATCAAATATTGATCTCGATATAAAATAGAGATTCATAGATGAAAGGTCGAACAATCGCGGTCATGCTGATGACCGCATTCTTTCTTACAACCTCCTGTACGTTTTTAGGAGGCAAAGGGCATCATAACAATTGGTGGTGGGCTTTATTAGGAATTCCGAATGGAGCCGGCTTTCCGTCTTCTGGCTCTGGGCCGGGACCAGGCTCTGCGCCCGCTCCCGAAGGAAGCGATCTTTTTTCTATTTCTACAAACTACAGCAGTGCGATCGACGATCCGGACACCAAAGCCGATCCGCTCGCCGGCACTGCGTTCATTGCTCCTCCCGAACCAAATCACTATGGCGGAGTTTCTCTCTCCTATCCGATTCACACTCCTCCGGGGAGAGCAGGAGTGGAACCAAAGTTAACTCTTTCTTATTCTTCCACCGGCGGAGATGGATGGGTGGGTGTGGGTTGGAATCTCGGGTTGGGATCGATCACTCGAACTCCCGAGTATGGCGCTTTGTATTACGATTCTCGAGATTCCTTCACTTGGAATGGAACGAGGCTTGTAAAAGTTGCAGGTGGAACTACCAACGAGAACGGAACGTATCGACCGGAAATTACGGGAGAGGACCTAGTCGTATTACGTTTGAGTAATATTGAAAGCGGTGGGGTCTGGGAAGTTCTGGATTCTTCCGGAACAAAGACGATTTTCGGGGAAGCTACTTCGAGTAGAATCTACAATCCTTCTACTCCAAATCAGACGTATAGTTGGTATCTTTCCAAAACCGAAGATAGAAACGGAAACTATCTCCAAGTGACTTACGATACATCCGAATATTATGATAAACGAAATCTCTATCTCAAAGAAATCCGTTATACTGGTAACTCGAAAAGCGGCTCCGCGGCGCGACAGTATGTGAAATTTATTACCAGACAAAGGGATGACTTCTACGTTTCCAACGCGCCCGGATTCTTAATGAAGATGGATAAGGTTCTGGAAAGAATCGAAGTGGGTTGGGACGGAGGCGGGAAACTCTGGGATTATACTCCCGTCTATGAAACCTCCGATGATTCCGGAAGACCGAGACTCAAGACGGTTCAATCCAGTCGTCATACGACTCAACCCGAATTTCAATATCAATCTTCCAGTCGCCTTCTTACTTGGCAGAATATCGTGAACCAAGCTTCTTCGGAAGCTGAAGATTCTCCCGAATCCACTCAATACTTTGAGGGAGATTTTAACGGGGATGGAATCTCCGATATGCTCTTTTTTAATCCGAAGTCCGGAAATTGGAAAGCCGCAGAAGGAAGAAAGGAAGGCGGTTATAATTTTAAGATCTACGCGAATCGTTATCAAGGTTATAATAGCGATGAAAAGATTCGATTCTTCAAAGGGAACGTTAGCGGCGATTACAACGGAGACGGACGTTCCGATATCGCATTCTATCTTCCTGAAACCAGAGACTTTATCGTAGCTGAACACGACGGACGTGTCTTTCAGTTCAAATCCTATGGACGCTTGATGGCCGGCGTTCCTGATATCTTTCGGATGGAATGGTTTCCCGGCGACTACGACGGCAACGGTCTTTCCGATTCCGTACTCTTTGACGAGCCTACTGGTCAATGGACTTTGATGCTCAACAAAGGTGGCAGTTTTGAATTCCTTCGTTTTGCAAGAAAATTTCAGAACGTCTTTCGAGGAGATTATTCTCCGGATGGAAACTTAGACAGCGCTTCCACAAACGATTCTTCCAAATCGGGAAAAGATCGCGACAAAGTTAACTTCCTTGTCGGCGATTACAACGGCGACGGAAGAACGGATATCTCTCTCTACGATGCGAGATCCGGAAGATGGCTCGTAGGCGAGAACTATCGCAACGACAACAAAACCGATCCCATCTATTTTAAGATGCAGTGGAAGTTGTATAAGGTTTTTACGGCTCCGGAACAGGCAATCTTTACTCACGATCGATTCTCCGGAGATTTTAACGGCGACGGCTTTTCGGATTTTTTACTTTTCGATCGTAGCTCCGGACAATGGACGTTAGGCGAAACGGGAAACGGAACGATCCATTTTAGAATCTGGTCGTCAACTCCTCAGTTTAAACCGATCACGCGTTGGCTCCAAGGAGATTTTAACGGCGACGGTAGAACCGATATCGGATTTTTCTCCGCAAACGACGGAAAGTTTTGGATCGGAGAATCCACATTAAACGGATTTCGTTATAAAATCTACAGCGACATGAGCTACGGTCCGGATCAGGACCGTGTTATGAAAACACCTCTTCCTAAGGACGAGGTCAAACTGGAACAAGCGACCGCGAATTTTACGGCTTCTTCCGGTTCGAAGGCAATCTTACTTAAATATAAATATGATGGAAATCTAAACTCTTCTAGAGGAGAACTCGTGTTCCCGGGTTGTTTTACCGTGGACGATTGTTCTTCTTCTCCCGAACTTTTGATTTTTGATCGTAAGGCGAATGTCTTTGATCTCAAACAAGGAAACTCTTTTACCGAAAGAGTAAATACGTCTCTCAATCCTGAAACTTCGGGTGTTACGATTCTTTTTGGCGGAAAACCGGATCGTTATACGAATACGACTAAGGATGAAGTTCTTCTCCATAAAAAACAGGGAAACACAAATCAGCTTTTTGTTTTAAAGAATACGAGCGGAACCGCGTTCGATGTTTCTAATTTAGCTTCTTTCTCCGATACGGACGTCGCGAAATTCGACCCGTTAAACAGCGGTTATGTGGTCGATCATTTCGAGACGAACTCCTCTCAATCCGCTCTGATTTTGGATGATCAGACTTCTTCCGGAAGCGCGAGGTTTGTTCTCACCGGACTTGGTGGAACGAAAATTCTTACTCCAAGCGGCGATCTTTCTTCGACCGATCTGAACGATCTTTTTCAAGCTGGTACGAGCGAAAATCGTCAACGTAGAAAAGAATTTAGTTTATTCTCAGGGAAATTTACTACGACTCAGGCACAACTCGCGCTTGTGGACAGAAGAACCACGCTTCACAAATGGTATCTTGGAACGATCAGCGGAACTCAGATTCAGTTCAAACGTTTGAGCGGCGACATCCCTATTCCGATCACAACTTCGGATTACAATTCGACGAGTACTGCGGGGATTCAGTACGCGCTGACTTCGGACGCATCGATCGTTTTCGGAAAGACCCTCGATAACGGCACTTCATTTTACAAAATTAAAATCAATGCGACTTCGGTTTCTCGTATCCTTTACAACGCGGGAACAATCGGATTTAGCGATCGATTCGATAACAACGGAAACCCGATCATCATCGGAAGCGGCGAAGATAAGATTTACGATCTTGCTCAGAGTAAAATTTCCTCTCTTCCGTCTAACGTGCTCGTCAAAACCTTGGAAAGACCGGACCTCATCGCGCAAGTCTATGTCTTTCAGTGGATCCAAGGCGATTACAACGGAGACGGACTAACCGATATCGGAATCTTTCATCTCAAGGAACCGACTTGGTATTTCGCGCTCTCAACGGGTGTTGTTCCCGATGTGATCGAAAGGGTAAAGAATGGAATCGGAGGCTTTTACGAATTTACATACGAGCATTCCACAAAGTTCGACAATACCGGAGACGACGATATCCCGGATCTTCCCACGAGTTATAGAGTTTGCACATCGATTACTTTAGACGATGGATTCTCCAATCGTGTGACCAAAGATTACGAATACAAAAACGGTTTTGCTTTCTCTTCGTTTATCAACGGAAAAAAGGAGACCGACTTTTTCGGCTTTTCCGAATTCATCGTAAAGGAAGCTTACGGCGCAAGAACGATTCATACGTATTATACAAACCCGTACTCCGATTTTATGCAGAACCGCGCGCTTGGCGGAGCTGAAAAAGAAACAAAGATCATCGGAAATGATAATAGAGAATACGGTAACATTCTAAACACATACGAGATCAAGCAGATCAGCACGACTCCGGGTGCGATCAGCTACATGGCCCAAACGACAAAGATCGAAAAGTTTATGAATGGCTCTCGCACGAGCACACAAAGTTTTGATACGATTTTGGACGGTTATAAGATCGGCAGAAAGACCGACAGCACAACCGATCATTTCAGCGACGGAGCACATTCTTCCGTTACGATTTCGAATATTACGGATTTTGAAACAGATGACACGAGCAACCAAAGAAGAGCAACTCGTCAGGCTTCTTTCTCGGGAAGTGCTCACGAAACGATTTCCATTCTTTCCTATGATATCCGTGGGAACCTAAACAAGAACGTTGCAACTTATACCGGAGGCGGACTTCCTGCAGTAAGCGCCAAAACATTAGAATATGATTATGATATGTACGGAAATCCGACTCTTGAAAAAGATTCGAGCGGAAGTCCAAGCAGAGGAACTTCGTATTCTTATGACAACGAACTCAATCAATTTGTAACGCAGAAAGTTTCGTTCGGCGGTTCTCTTCAGTTCGCAACTCAACACAAGATCGACTACGGATCAGCATTCGGTTCCGACTCGGAAGAGACCGATGCAAACGGAAACAAAAGTTATTTTGAATATGATTCTTATGGAAGATTGATTCGTTCGAGCGCGGATACGGACGACGGTACAAGAACGATCACAAATCATTCTTATGATGTTTCCTTCCCTCTGAGCGCAAAGACGGTTCTTCCATCGGGAACGAGCGATCCGGACTTCGCTTCGAGAACGTATGCGGACGGAATGGGAAGAGCGATCTACTCAGTCAAGACCGCGTCTAACGGAAATTATACGATCACGGGAAGACTTGTCTACGATGGAAACGGAAAATTAATCCGAAAAGGTCAGTCCAACTGGGCCTCTTCCGGCGAGATCGACAAGTTTGTCCTTCATCTGGAAGAACGCAATGCTACTAGTTTTGAATACGATCCGATCGGAAGAATCAAGAAGACAACCCTGCCGACTGCGGAAGGGGAAACGTCTCCGACGACGATCGTAACGAATTACAACGATCCGTTTGAAAGCACGGAAAACCACAGTAGCGGTCAGAGCAAACGAATCGTTAAGGACGGAAGAGGACAGATTCTTTATGTCGAAGACTTTGCCTCCGATGGGACGCAGGCGAAAATCGGTTTCTGTTATGATCTCGCGGGTCATAGAACAAAGAAGTCCGATTTAAACGACGGTTCTCCTCTTTCTTGTTCGAACACCGCGAGCGGAGCTTCCGTAAAAGACACTTCGGGTAAAAATCAAGCCTTCTGGTTGTATGACGCTTTTGGAAGACTGCGTCAGGACAGCGATCCCGATCTTGGTGTGGGAAGCTTTTCGTATAACAATTTCGGGGACCTTACTTCAAGCACGAACGCGAGAGGAATCACCACAAGTCTTCAGTATGACGCGATCGGAAGAATCAACGTAAAACAGATTCCCGAAGGAGACATTCATTATACATACGATTCTTATGCGGGAAGCGAGAACGCACAAGGAAAGATCGTTCGGATCGAAGACGGGGTTCAGAACAAAACCTTTAGCTATGACAAGTTAGGAAGGGTTAAAAAAGAAACTCGGATGATTTTGAGTTCTCCGATTCCCGAAACACAGGGTCCGTATATTACGGAAACGAAATATGATCTTTTGGGTCGAGTTTCCAAGATCGATTATCCGGAACATCCGATCTCTCACGGAAGAATGCGCGCTTGTTACGAGTACGGAACGGCCGGTTATATCGCCGGAATTTCCATCCAAGTCAATACGAACGGAATTCTTCCCGGATTTTGCAACAAGGATCTCGTAGAGAATATCACTTACAACGAATTCGGTCAAACGGCTGGATTTACTCTCGGGAACGGAATCGAGACGACCTACGGATACGATATCAAAGGGAGAATGGTGCGTCTTCATTCTTCCGGAGACGTGGACGGAAGCGCAAAAGTTTTGCAAGATGCGGTTTATGCGTTTAACAGCAAAAACAATATTACGAATATCACAAATGCTTCCACGGACTACAACGCTCAGTACAATTACGACTACGACGGACTTGGTCGCTTAACAAACGCGATCGGAAGTTACGTCGAGACTTCGGATAATCTTACCAAACAATTCAGACAGAGCTATTCTTACGCGAAGAATGGAAACCTAACCGCAAAACGCATTCATGATCCGAGCAACGGAAGTATAACGGACGAATGGAGTTATCAATACGAGAACCACCAGGCTCTTAAGATCGATTCGAGCAAAACCGGAAACGATACTCTTACGATGCAATACGACGCGAGTGGAAACCTTACTCGCCAGAGAGACAACGCAAAAGACTTAACGAAAAAAATCAACGTCGATTCCCAGGACAGAATCACTCAGATCCAAGACGCAAACAATGCGGTCCAAGGAAAATACTGGTATGACGAGGGGGGATTTCGCGTTCGTAAAAGCTCCCTTCAACAAAAGAACAATCAATTTACAAACGTAGAGATTCTTTATCCGAGCAAGTTCTACGGACTCGAATACATCGAGAGCGAGAATATCGTCACTTCGGTTAACAACGTATATCTCAACGGAATTAGAATCGCCGCCGTCGCTGAAAACGGGGCCCTCGCCTATTACTTGACCGACCAAGTGGATTCCGTCTCACACGTATTAGACGATGACGCAAAAACCCTCTCCAAGATGCAATACCAACCCTATGGAGAAACCTTTTTCCACAAGGGTGATACGGACTTTGCACCCAAATACAACTCCCAGGAGTTAGACAGAGAATCCGACTTTTACTTTTACAACGCTCGTTATTATGATCCGGGGATCGCAAGGTTTACCAGTGCGGACACCGTCATCGATGGAGAGTGGGACACACAAGGTTGGAATCGGTTCTCGTATGTGAAGGGAAATCCGATTGGGGCGAAGGATCCGACGGGGCACAATGTCGCTCCTAAGAATACGGGTCAAAAATCGGCTAATTCACCACTTACTACAAATAGTAACGGTGTAGAATCTTGCAGTATTCCTGCCGCTTATTTATCAAAAAATGGCGTTAACCATAAAAATTATTCATTGAAAACTCCAAATAAAATTGCTGAGTTCCAGAATGCACCGAAAAAAGGCGATAACACTAGAACGAAGCTTCGAATTGCATCGGTCAGCGCTGAAGGAACATTCGGACCAGGAATTGTAATCGAGGGCGGAGTTTGGACAGAAAATACAATGAACAATGACGGCTCATTGAAAAGAAAACGCGGTGGTTTTTTCTATTCAATTGCGCCTTCTAAAGGGGTGGCTGCAGGAGTTAGCAGAAATATGTATCAAGTCAATGATTCAAAAGAAAACTTTTTAGATGGTGACAAGCCTTACAGAACTTACGTCAGATCCGCAGGCCCTGGCTCTTTAATAACCGTCGAAGATATGAGCGATCCGAAAAATCCAAAAGTAAATGGTGGAGGAGTTGGGATTGGATTAAACGTTCCACTAACTCTTAAACATGATTTCGGAACACCTTACGGATTAGGGGTATCATATTCAGTTAATAACTCAAAGGCCATGGCAAAGAATGGACCGAGCTGGTCCAACATTGGAAAAGTAATAAAAACTTATGACGAAAGACAATAAAAAGAAAAATCACTTGACTTTGGTATTTGTTTATCTTTCCCTAATCGTCTTTACTTGTAAATTTGATAGGTGGGTGGCAAATGATAAAACCATTCTTTTTCTGCCAGGTCTTTACTGTTTTTATAACTTTGACAAGTTCACAATTAAAGAAAGTTCAACTTCCGCATTATGCCCTGACATTAAAGATTTTGCCTACGAGCCAGAATATCATATGTTTTATTTTGAACCTGCTGAAAGCGCTTGGATATTTTTTCCAAAAATTCACGCTTTAGACAAAAAAAAAATAATCGCATACGGCTTATCCCCTGTATTCGCAGTTATTTTTTTTCTCTTAGCCTATTTCAGTTGGGCTAAGTTTATTGACAGGAAATAGTTTTAAAAAACAAGAGGATTCAGAAAATCCACTTTGCTTTAAGTGAAAAGGACTTAATTACAACAGAATGATTTGGAATTCACGAAACAGTAAATTTTTATTCGCAAAGTTCATTACCATTTTCTGAAAATGCTTTTTACTAAAAACGAGGTAAGATAAAAGAAAATTGCTGATCAAGCAAAACTTCACTCTTCCGCGAAATCCTCAATTTCTTAACCACAACAGCTTAACCCATAGGGAAAATCGTTCCGTCATCGACAAACTCGATCGAGGCTCCTCCACTCCAACCTTTCTTAACCAACCTCCCCCAATTCCTTGACACCCCGACGAATCTCTTCTATACATTCCCTATCGTGAAAATAGTCATCCCGAGTTCGCTCCTGCTATTCGTCTTCTACTTTGTTTTGAGAGTAGGCGCGTCTTATTTGTATCAGTCCAAGGAGGAAGCGAGGGTTTACAACACGGGGTTTTACTGGCTTTCGAAATCCGATCTTTCACCTAAGTATCAGTCCGATCCGTTTCTCTTTTCGGTTCTCTTATACAAACTCAATGCAGATTTGACGCCGACACAGTTTGCCAGGCTTTGCAACGATATACAGATCGGGGCGACACTTCTCTTGGTTTTTTATTTTGCTTTTAGTTCGCTTGGCTCGCGGGTGTGTTTATCGAGCTTTTCGTTTTGTTTTCAACGCTCATTTTGATACTTGTTCTTCGGTATTTTGTCGAAGCGGGCGGCATCCATTTACCTCTTCCTTGAAAAGGATGGACCAGTCTAAGTTTCAAAACTCTTTTTTAGAATCAAATTTGGAGAAAGTCTTATGCCGTATGTCAATATTCGGATTACGAAGGAAGGAGCCACTCAAGAACAGAAAGCGCGACTGATCGCCGGGGCAACGCAACTTCTGAAGGACGTCCTCGGAAAAAATCCGCAGACGACCTTCGTCATTATCGACGAAGTGGAAACGGACAATTGGGGAATCGGGTTTGATCAGGTGACGGAACTTAGGAAAAAGGAACGTTGATTTTTTCCTTCGGAGAGTTCGGAAATTCTTTTACGTTCGGGATGGCGCGCCGTTAAAAGGAATTACCTTTCCCGGAAAGGAGATTCCTTTTTTTGATTCCGAGAAAAAACTCATTTTCCGATTCTTTAGAAAAGTTACGCTCTTGAATCCGATCGAATTTATTTTTTAGGACTCGCAATACAAAGCAAACGACTTTAGAGAATATAAAAGTGAAAGATTGCTTTCGGTTCTTTCGAGTAAAACCGATTCTTTTCTTTTTTTTAAAAGGAACGTTATGTGAAATTCAATGCGATCGTTCCTTTTTTTCGGTACATTCGGACGATCCTGTGGCTTGTCTCGCGTTATGGGATCGACACGGAGTCAAAAAATTGCTCTTCGGGTCTTCGCTTCTCTTAGGGTTTTGTCTTTTTAATTTTTTGACTGGAGTGGAGAGCCCGGTCCGAGCGCGTTCTTTACGATGTTGTAGCGCGAGGAAACGCCCGAATTATTTTTTGCAATTCATCTGATTTCGAATGATGGAACATTCTTTTTTCTTCTTTCCTACGGTTAAGAATCCTTCCGCGCTTTCTCCGTCCTCGTAGAATCGTCCGCTGAATATCGCCCCGCTTGCGAATCGATAGGTTCCGATTCCCGATTTTTTATCATTCTGAAAATTTCCGGAAAATCGATCCCCGTCCTTATAGAGAATGTTTCCATTCCCATGTCGCTTATCATTTTTAAACGATCCGGAATATACTTCGCCGGATCCATAGACATAGATTCCGTTTCCGTTTTTACAATCTCCGCTCTTACATCCCTGTGAAGATCCGAGAAAAGACGAAGGCGATTTGTTTTGTTTTTTTTGAGGTTCGTATCGTTCGGATTCTTCCGCTTGTTCTTCCGGTTCCGAATATTTTTTCGGTTGGCCAAGCGCGTCTTCTTGGAAGAACTTTCTTTCCTTCAATTCCGGTTCCAACTCTAGTTCGTTTTTTTTTGATACGCTCGTTTTGGAATTTTCCTTCTTTGGTGTTCCCTTGTTTTTTTTTCCGCAGTCGTTTACGGTAAAAAAAATGAAGAATATCATTCCTATCGTGATCGCGATTCGATTGGTTCCGGAAAGGACCATCGTTTTGCCCTCCATCCTAAGTCCTTTCTTAGAATATCGGATTTCAAAACGGCCCGGAAAAGGTGCAGAAGAGAGAATCCTTCTCCGTCTTTCCTTTTTTTAGGAGTTCCTACACTGCAATTCTTTCGAAGAAGAATCCTTTTTTGCGGGAACTCCCCGCTTTCACAGAGAGAATCATTTGTTCCGACAAACATTGCACGCAAAAAATGCCTTGAAACCAAAGCGAACTTTCGTTTCTGGCTTCTCTTCGAAGGAGTTCCTACTTTTTTCCTCTCGAACGAGGAGAGTCTTCGATTGAATTCAGAATTTTTCTTAGGATTCTTTTCTCAATTGAATAACGCTGATCTCCGAAGGCGCTCCAAGACGCAAAGGTGGCCCCCAATATCCGGTTCCTCTACTCACGTAGATCCAGGTCGATTCGTGTCTGTGAAGTCCCGCTACGAATTTCTGTGCGAGATAGATCAATATATTTCCTGGAAAATACTGACCTCCGTGTGTATGTCCGGAAAGCTGAAGATCAAAGCCGGCTTTCGTACTTTCAAAAACGCTGTTGGGTTGATGTGCGAGAAGAATTTTATAATCCCCGCTCTCCCCCCCTTTCATCGCTTTGTGCGGATCGGTCGTGTGTTCCGCGATGATCGTTCCCGCTTTGAGATCAGTCACTCCTGCGAGGGTTAGACTAGCGCTTCCGTGTTTTAGAATTTTGTTTTCGTTTAACAAAACCTGAATTCCGTGACCTTTCAGTTCTCGAATCCAGGAAAGCGCGCCGGAGTAATATTCGTGATTTCCGGTGACGAAAAAAGTTCCATGTTTGGATTTGAGATCGGCTAACGGAGTGATATGATGTCCGAGTTTGCTCACCGGCCCGTCCACGAGATCTCCCGTGATTGCGATAAGATCGGGTTCGAGTTCGTTTACGGCTTTTACGACCGCTTCCAAGAATTCTTTTTTTATCGTGGGTCCGATATGTATATCGGAAATCTGCACGATCTTAAATCCCTCCAAAGAGGAATGAAGATTCTTCTCCAATACGTCTATCGAAATGACTTTCAACTTTTTATGAGCCTGATAGAATCCAATCCCGGTCAATCCGCCCGCCAACCCCAGGACGGAAAAACTAAGAATCTGATTTAAGAATTCCTTTCTCTGAATCAACTCGCTTCCACCGTCGTTCTCTCCTCCGCTCGCGTTCGGAAAGAAACTCGTAAAACCGTGAAAGGACGCGGTCGTTATGTCTTTCAAAATCACAAGACTGAAAAGGATCGTAAAAAAACCGAGTCCCGTAAACGCGAGGTATGAAAATGCGGTCTGAATCCTTTCCTCATGAGATGTGAGGCTTATATAATAGCTTACGGGAATACTCAAGGTAAAGAGGAAGATCATTCCCCACGCAAGCCAAGAAACCCAACCTTGTGCGCCTAACCCCGGAATCAAACGAAAGCCAGTATATGTATAACCCAGTGCGATGAGCAGGGTAAAGACGGAAAGAAATATGAGGAAACGTGAAATCTGATTTTCCATTACTCTAATGAGACCGTTTCAATTCGTTGAAGTTTCTTCCTTTCAAAAAATACTTTTCTCGGAATTTTGGCGCTTTGTTGTTTCTGAAACGAAATCCCTTTTTTTAAACCGAAATAAAACGTCAACCACCGAAGCCGTTTATCGTTAAGCGAATTATAGTTTTTCAGTCTACCGGATATTTCCAAACCCTTGACGAACCTTCTATTTCCTGTAGCATTGACAGAAATCTCTATGACTCACGCTGATTTAGAATTTCAAAAGTTGAAGAGTATTCTCAATACGAGTACGATCTTAAATGCGAATTTGGATCTTTATCAGCTCTTACCTTTGATCATGCTCTATTCCAAGGATCTCTTGGAAGCCGAAGCGAGTTCCCTCTTTCTTCTCGACGAAACCGGAGAATTCTTATATTGCGAAGTCGCTCTTGGTGAAAAAGGGGAAATCATTCAAAAATACGGTCGCCTCGATATGGGGCAAGGAATCGCAGGCTGGGTCGCAAAAGAGAAAAAGGCGATCATCCTGGAAGACGCGTATTCCGATCCGAGATTCAATCAAGATTGGGATAAGAAGACCGGTTATCGAACCCGTTCCCTTGTTTGCGTTCCCCTCTTTGTGGAAGACAAGATCATCGGTACTCTGGAAATTCTCAACAAGACAAAGGAGAGGGCTTTTGATTCTTCCGATCTGAATTATCTTTCCTCCTTGTCCGAAGTCGCCGCGATCGCGATCCAAAACGCGAAGATCCACGATAATCTCAAAAAAAGAATCTTAGAACTTTCCCTTCTTTATGAATTCGAAAAGCTCATCGTTTCCGAAAAGAGCATTCACGAACTCGGCAACTGGGTCTTGGATAAAATCTTGGAATTTTTGGAAGCAAGAACTGGGACGATCTATCTCGCGGATCACAAAAGTAAAACCTTAAGAATCCTAGCCGCAAAAGGAATTCCGAAAGAAGCAGTCCATTCGATCGTGGTTCCGTTCGGTGAAGGAATCGCGGGCTGGGTCGCTCAAGAAAGGAAAAATCTTCTGATCCAAAATCTGGAAGAAGACAAACGTTATAATCAAGATGCAAAGTATAAGTTCGAAGCAAACTCTTTGATCTCTTCTCCTCTGATCTACAGGGACGAACTCCTCGGAGTCATCAGCGTCAATAGTAAGAATTCCGGTTTCGCATTTCACAACAACGATCTCGATATGTTGGGAGCGATCGCAAATCGACTTTCGGTTACGATCAAGAACGCGGACCTCTTTCATAGGGTTGTGGATTCCGATCGAGAATTGCAAAGAGCAAGAGAAGTGATGTCAAAGGTGATTCCGACCGCGATCCCTTATATCAAGGGTTTAGACGTTGGCTCACAACATATTCCTTACTCGAACGTCGGCGGAGATTTTTATAGCGTCTTCAAGTTGGATACGGAAAGAACGGGTTTTCTCATCGCGGACGTTTCCGGTCACGGGCTTTCAGCTTCCGTGATCGCCGCCGTCATGAATACGATCATCTCGACTTACGATAAGGAAACCCTCTCCAGTCCTTCGCGTTTTTTTACGGGACTGAATCACGCTTTGAACAATAAGATGGCCGGAAACTTCGTAACAGCATTCTATTGTGTGATCGATACGGAGAAGAATACGATTCTTTTTTCCAACGCCGGCCACAACCATCCGCTACTTTTACAAAACGCGACGGACACGATGATCCCGTTGGAGACAAAAGGAAAACTCATCGGAGTGATCCCGGATCTATTTTTCGAGGAGAATTCGACGATGTTTCGCGCGGGAGATCGACTCGTTCTTTATACGGACGGTCTTTCGGAACATTCTTCCGAGGATCGATCCAAAAGATATAGCGAAGAATTGGTTTCTCTTTCCATCCGAAAATCGATTTCAAAAAACGTAAAAGAGTCTTCCGCTCAGATCGTCGAAGATGCAATCGAATATTGTAACCGTCCCAAATTCGAAGACGACGTTACACTCCTTGTAATCGATCGAAAATAGAATCTCAATTTCCACGTTTCGTTTTTCTTTTCCAAAAAGATTCTTCATAAAAATTTAAAAAAGGAGAATCTGGATTCTCTTTTCCTCTAAATTCTTTTTATAAAAATAACAATTCGAAGAAGGTTCATTTTACTTTGAATCAAGATTTTCGCGATTAAATCGAAACGTATTTTTTGATTTCGTAACTTTATCTCGGAGTTTCTTTTTTGTTTCCGAAAATGGAGAATGCATATTTCGCTTTTCCATCTTCCAAAAAAAAATCCACAAGAATGAATTCTATTTTTCTAATATTCTACTGAGTCCATCGTAGATTATTTTTAAAACGAACCTTGTTTACTGAAAAAACAAACGTATTGTAAAAAGAAAAATACAATAGCTTCGGAAACTTTTTATTTCCATTTCGAATCGGATCAGAATTCAAAACGTCATACGCCATTGTGAGATCATTTTTTAATCCGAAGTCGTTATACGTTAAGTTGAACAAGCATTATATAATATATCGAATAAAATAAATTTTGTGAACCTTTCTGTAAATCTTGAAAACCTCTTCGAGTCTAACTAGATGAAATAAGGAGGGTTCACCATGAATGCAATCACGATCTTTGCGCTTGCGTTGTTGGCAGTTCCTGTTTTTGCCCGTTTTGCTCGGGTGACAAAAGAAGCGATGGGAAGATATCACCTGATCGGCTTGGGAGGTTTGTTTTTGATCTTGGGAGAGGCAACCCGAATGACAGCGGATAAAATCTCGCCGATTGCGACACTTCTTCCGGTCATCGACATTGTCACTGCGGTCTTGGCTTACGCGGGGGTTCTCTTCGGGACACTGTGGTTATCAGTGTATTACATAAAACACCCGAATGAAATTTGAAAATTCTGAAACAAGAATGACTTTAAAAAAGGCGGGTTATCCCGCCTTTTTTAATGCGCCAAAGGAGGAGAAGAATTCGAGGAGTTCATTTTTCGTGGATTCAAAAATAGGAAATGGTCCACTCCACATTTTGGTGCGGTTGGTTCCGGGACATTCGGTGTTGTTTCAAGTTTTTTTTGTAATCGGATTCTTTGTCGGAAGAATTGATTCTTCCAAAACGTTTTGAATTTCGATTCTTCGGAAGTGTACGAGTAAAAAAAGTAGGAACTCCTCCAAGAGAAACGAATCCTTGGTCCTGGATCTTTCCGATGTGTCGATTTTGCGGGAACTCCTTGAAAAAGGAATCCTTCGGACTTCCAAGGAACGCGAGAACTCCCAAAAAAGGATGGTCTTCCGCGGAATCCAAATCATCTTTTGGAAATCAAAGCATTGAGGGAACTCCCTTGCAACAGAACGATTCTCTCCAACATTCCATTCTCTACGCGGTGGACCCCCTCTGTCCTTGGTCCTACGGCTTTGCACCGGTCTTCGAAAGAATCCAAGAAGAATACAAAGATAAAATTCGTTTCTCTCTCGTCTTGGGAGGACTTCGGTTCGGCGAAAGCGCGGAACTACTCACTCCCGAACTTGCGAGAATTCTAAAACACGAATGGAAAGACGCAGAGGCGCTCACAAAACAATCGTTTCAACTTGGGATTCTTGAACAAAAGGACTTTCGCTACGATTCGTTTCCTGCCTGCCGAGCCGTGATCAGCGCGCAAAAAATCAATCCGGAAATCACATTCCAATATTTGCATACACTTTCCAAAACTTTTTTTTATGGGAATCAAGATCCAACTTCGGCGGAAACGTTTTTCAAGATCGCGGAAACCGTCGGAATCCCTAAGAAAGAATTTCAGTCGGTCTTTGAAGACAAGGATACGGAGATGGAAACCCAAAATGATTTCTATTTCGGTTTTTCTTTGGGGGTGAGCGCGTTTCCGAGTTTAGTGTTTTCGGACGGAGCGGAAAGCGGCATCCTCGCGAGAGGATACCATTCTTACGAACAACTGGATTCTATCTTAAAGGATTATTTCAGAGCGGTTCGATTCTAACCTTTTTGTTTTTCCTTTTTTCTTTCTTTGGATTCGGTCTTTCCGACGTAGTTCGCAAGAACAAGAAGAATTCCTCCTAAAAACGCGGACCAAAAACCGGGAACCGAAAGAGTTCCCGGAAACCAATCGCCGATGATTAAAATCACCCAGGCATTGATGATCAATCCGATCAAACCAAGACTCAGATAATAAAAGACGATTCCGATTCCCAGGGTCATGATGATTAAGATCAATCTCATAAACGCGTTGATCAGAACAAAGGCGACGACTACGATGATCGAATTGATCCAACCGCCTACCACGTGAAAATCAGGATTGATGAGTGGAAACACAAACTCGACAACGAGGGACATCAGAATGAGAGAGAATAAAAGATGGGTCATATCACTTCCGCTTTAAGCATAAACGTCGACATTCTTTCCAACCGATGGAGGAGGAGAACCCGGAGGAACCACTTCGGAATCGGGGCTTTTGCTCTGATTGTCCTGTGTCGCCACGATCTCTCTGGAAGAAGAACCGGTGGAAACCGGAGCAATCGAATCGGAAAACAAAATCTGCCTGGAACCAACCGCCATATAAGACATACTCTCTCCTCCTTCTCCTAAGTTAGAATGAATTCTTACGGTTATTGTATGAAAAAGGCTCTTCTCTTAAAAGGAAAAATGAGGAATCTTCGTAAAAAACTTTCAAAAGAAGAATTTCATAAAAGAGAAATCTCCTCTATTTTCTTCCGTAAAACCCGGTTACGATCCCTCGATACCAACTGAAGAGGTCCACTTGGGAAAAGACGGAACGAACATTCTTTTCGTCCTTAACGACGCTCTCGAAAGAATCGATCGAATCGGAAAGATATTTTTTTCCAACAAAGGGAAGATAAAAAATTCTCCCAAATAAGGGAAGAAACTGTCCGAAATAAAAATTCCAGAGCAAAAAGAAAAATCCGTATTTCGGTCTCGATAATTCGGTAAATACGAACGTCCCCGAAGGTTTTAAGATTCGATACACTTCCGAAAAGAGTATCCTTCTTTCCTCCGCCGATAAAGTCTTTAATCCGAATGTACAGCTCACTGCGTCGCAAGAACCCGAAGCGATCGAAGAAGAAAGCGCGTTCTCCGCAAAATACGTCACGTTGTTTTCTCCAAAACGTTTTCGAGCGCGTTGAATCATACATTTGGAAATATCAACTCCAAGAATCGGATTCTTTCCAAATTTCTTTTTTATAATTCCAATATTACTTCCGTCCCCGCACATCAGATCACAAACTGTTTCTCCCTCTGCAATCTTCAAAGTCTTGAGTGATCTTTTTCTTGTTAGGTTCGCCAAGCCGAAAGAAAGAAAATTGAGAAAATAATAACTCGATGAAAAACGATCGAAGAATTTTTTCTGAAAACGAAGTCGGTTACAAAATCTCATATCGCTCCACCTTACTCGTTTTTATTTTCGATCTTTTCCAGATCGAATTTTATCTTTTCTAAAACGTGCAGATGCATCTCGTCTATCAGATAATCCGACCATAACTTCCAATAGAATTTCGGACCTAAACCGTTGACGTATTTCGTCGTCGCGATGATTTCAACGTTTCCCTCCCCGCTCGGGACCAAACGAAACGCGCCGAAGGAAGCCCATATTTTTCCTCGAATATGTTTCGGTTCGACGGCTCCGTAAAAAGACGTTTCCTTCATCGTAACCTGCGGTGTCGGGAATCGGAATTTCATCTCCTTATTTTCAACTAACTCTTGTATGGTGGCGGATGTGGTACCGTTCGTATAAACACAGTTCAAAAAATGAACTCCGTTCTTCGTAACGACTTGCATCGAAACGGGATAAGAAACTCCGTTGCGAAAGAAAAAATTCTTCGCCTCTCCGAAAGTAAAAGGAGAAGTGATTCGTTTCCAAACTTCCCTTGGAGAGGAATCGACTACAATCGACGTCGTTATCTCGTTTGTTTCGGCAGATAGATCGATTCGATCAAAAACGTGAGCCGAGATATTACAAAACAAAACGATCAACACGACGAGATATTTGGACCAGATCCGATTTTGAATCTTATATCCGATCCAAGCACCGATTAAAAAAGGAAATATCGCAATCGGAAGCGCCATCAAAATACAGATAAAACCTTCTTTCCCGATAAACAATAAACCCAAAAGAAGAATTACGATGGGAAACACCGCCACCGAAAGAATGTCGCCGAACGTCGCTTTGCCTGAAAAGGATCGAGCAAACGCGATGAGGATTCCGATCGAAAAAGGAATTGCGATAAACAGAGCGACTCCGTATGCCCCGCTCAGAGCAAAAAAAGGAGCCGCGATCAAAAATGCCAAAAGGAGAACGAGGACAATTCCCAAGGTCCAAAAACCTAAGGCGCGACGAGCGAGAAGCTTGTTCTTCGAAGTTTCCATACATTCTCCAGCGGAAAAAATTTAAACCGAAACTAATTTCAAAAAATATTTCTGTCAAGATTTATTTTTGAACATGTTCAAATTTTACATTTGTCCGATTCTCCCCGATCCATTCGTTCTCTAAAAGTTTCGTTTCCCCGATCCTCAAAAGGATTTACCTTAAAATTCTTCGAGTAAGAATGGATCGTGCTACGAAATTTTTTCCAATTATGAAACTGCAACAAGCCTTAGAATTCGTAAAACAGGGAAATCTTCCCGGAGCCAAAGAAGCTCTCGTTCAATATCTTCATCAAAATCCCGAAGATCCGATCGGAAATTATCATCTCGCGATGTGCCATTCTCATCTGAACGAACTGGAACCCGCCGAAGAACGTTTTATCAAAGCGATCTCACTCGATGAATCTTTCGTGTCCGCAAGAGTCGGACTCGGCGTTTTGTATGCGAAGAAAAAAGATAAACCGAAGGCGGAAATTCAATTCACAAAAGTTCTCGAGATCGACGAGAACAACGTAAACGCAAAGAAGAATCTGGCTTCTCTTTATACGGGAACCGGAAACTACGCAAAGGCTCTCGATTTATATCTTTCCACTCCGGAATCGGAAAGAAAGGACATCGTCTCCTTATACGCGATTTCATTTTGTTATCTGAAGTCGGATCAACTTCCGCAGGCCAGAACGTTTTTTCAAGAATTGGAAAAACTTCCGGTCCCTGAACCGATGAAAAAAGATATTTCCGAACTCAAAAATCTGATCGAAGAAAAAAATATCGAGTCGGAAGGAATCTGGACTCTTCTCAAAAAACCCGATTCTTCCGGCGAATCGACGCATAACGGTTGATCTTGATTCCGATCCGAAATCGAAAAGAGCATTTCGTTTTAAAAAATTCTTGTATTTTTTAGAACCCTTTCAGAGTCTGAGTTTATATATGTTTCGTAATCTTCTACCGGGTCTCAATAGCCTTGAGCTTCTTCTCCTCCTTAGTTAGGGGGAGCCGGTAGAGTTGTAAAAAAACACGAGCCTGCTCCTCCTGGAGTGGGCTTTTTTGTTTTCGGATAATTCTCTTTCGAAAAACCCACTCCTGGATCCGGCCGGTAAAAGGAGAAAACAATGAATCAAAACTCGGAATCGAAAACCGTAGACTCGTCGAGAGGTATCGCTTCTTTCGAAGACAAAAAGGAAATCCAATCCTTCGCGGAAGTTTTACAAAATCCTCTTCCAAAACATCCGCCTTTTTTTATGGATGTGACCTTGAGAGACGGCAACCAAGCACTTCGTAAACCCTGGAATCTCGATCAAAAGGAAACGATCTTTCGTCAACTTTTGAAACTCGGAGTACAAGGAATCGAAGTAGGATTCGCTTCCTCTAACGATCAGGAATTCGAAGCCTGCAGTTATCTTTCCTCCATCGCACCGGATAACGTCGTCATCTCCTCACTTTCGAGAGCCGTGGAAAAGGAGATCGAAATTTCTTGGAAAGCGATACAGAAAGCGCCGAAACCGAGGATTCATATCGTATATCCGATTTCCGCTTTTACGATTGAAAACGTTCTGAAGACAACCCCCGATAAAGTTTTGGAAAGAATATCGGAATCCGTCGCTTATGCAAAAAGCCTGGTCGGTTCCAGAGGAGAAGTTCAATTTTCCGGAGAACACTTCGGAGATTCATTGGAGAATCTGGACTTTGCAGTAGAGGCCTTTCGCACCGCTCTGAACTTCGGCGCAGACGTGGTCAATCTTCCGAACACCGTGGAACGTTATCGTCCTTGGCTTTTCGTTTCTATGGTAAAGGCAGTGACGAATGCGTTACCGGAAGACACGAGGATTTCCATCCACACTCACAACGACTTGGGAATGGCGACCGCAACCACTGTGGAATCATATTTTTCCGGAGCCGTTCAATTGGAGACCGCCTTAAACGGGTTAGGTGAAAGAGCGGGAAATACGAACACATATGAAGTCGCGATTGCGCTTCACAACTGCGGCGTCAACGTTCCCCTGAATTTTTCGGCTATTTATGAAACTTCACGTCTGGTATCGTATCTTTCGGACGTTCCCATCTACGAAAAAGCTCCTTTGATCGGAGAAGACGTCATCTCTCACAGATCCGGAATTCACCAAGACGGCGTTGCGAAAACGAGACATCTTCAGAAAGGCGCCTATCGCGCGTTTGACGCAGGTTTGATCGGAAGACCCGAAGGAGATCGGATCGAATTTACGAGTCAATCCGGTAGAAGCGCCGTCTTCTGTATCTTACGGGATGCGGGTGAAGAGATCACTCTCGAAGACGCCCGCAAATTACAACCGATCTTAAAAAAAATCTCGGAAGAATCGGGAAGAGGAGAATTGAGTTTGGAAGAGATTCAAGTAGAATGGAAAAGGATGAAAGCGCTTTCGCAACCGAAGACTCAAGACTGATATTCTTACTTTGCGATCTTGACCGATTCGGCGACGGGATTCATGATTCCATAAAAAAGGATATGATGGATTTCCTGTTGTAATTGAACCATAGAATACGGTGAGTTGAGAAGTAGTTCCGGAGTTGCCGTCATCTCTATCGCGGAATTGATCAAAGCGGCGAAGATCGTCGTATTCACGTCGCTTCGAATCTCACCCTTTTCGATTCCTTGTCTGATAAGGGCCTGAATCGATTTGGAGATGGATTCCGTTCTTACTTCTCGAATATAAGCGTAGTGATCGGGAGCCTGGTCTCTGATTTCCAAAATGAATTCGTTTGCGCCTGCGGGGAACTGGCTGACCTTGAATTCGTTGATCGCCTTTACCTTTTCATGAACGGAAAGTGATTCGTCTTCGCTAATCTCCATCATCTTCTTACTCATTCTTTTGTGTTTGGCGCTGAGAATTTCGAATAAGAGATGATTCTTATTTTCGAAATGTTTGTAGAGAGTTTTTCTGGAGATCTTGAGGACCCTCGCGATTTCCTCCATCCGCGTCTTAGAATAGCCGTATTTTAGAAAAAGCTCAAGAGCCTTTTCCATGATTCGGAGTTTTACTTCGTCCTGCTCCATCTCACTCATTGTTCCTGACTTCCGCAATTTGAAACTCTTTTTTTATATTCTAAACATTCAAAAGTGCAACCGAGAATTCAAGGACGCGATCCCTTTTGTAAACGTACATCCCGAATTCTCGCGTTTCATTCTTATACGTCCGGATTCGGAGAATTCCTTCTCACGAATTGGTTCAACTTCTCAATGTAAGAAAAAGCCGCCGGAACCACCACCAGAGTAAGAATCGTAGAGGAGATCAAACCTCCGATGATCGCAACACCCATACTCGTTCTCTGACGGGAAGCTTCGTTGAGTCCGATCGCGATCGGAAGCATACCCGCGACTAACGCAAACGAGGTCATAAGAATCGGTCTTAGTCTTTCTCTTCCGGCTTCCACGATCGCCTCCTTCATATCCATCCCCTTTTGAAGGAGCTGATTGGTGAAGTCTACAAGAAGAATCGAATTCTTCGTAGCCACGCCGATCAACATGATGAGCCCGATCATCGAAAAGATATCCAGAGATTTCTGAGTCAGGAATAACGCGATAAAGGCGCCACAAAGAGCGAGAGGCAACACGAGCATGATCGCAATCGGGGTGATAAAACTTTCATAAAGAGAAGCAAGAACCATATAGATAAAAAGAACTCCAAGCCCCATCGCGATCGCCATGGAGGTTCCCATCTCCTTAAAACTCTCAGCTTGTCCCGTATAACCGATCTTAACTCCTGCAGGAAGAGGAAGTTCGGTTTGGGTGATCTTTGCGACTTCTTCCATCGCTCCTCCCATTCCCGGACCTTGCGGATTTACATCGGCGTAGATTTCAACGGATTTGTTTCGATTGAGACGGTTGATCGTAGCGAGTCCGGTCGTTTCCTCCGCCTTCGCGACATTCTGGATTGGAATCAATCGATTGTTAAAATTCGGAACGAAGGAACTGTAAAAGTTTTCTTTGAGGTCTCTTTGACCTTCCTTCAAACGAACACGAATATCGTATTCCACTCCGTTCTCTCTGTAAACCGCGGGAGTCGTGCCTTCCACAAGAGTTCGAAGTTCGGTTCCGATCACGGTTCCAGGAACGCCGAGAAGAACTTCCATCTGACGATCGGGTATCACTCGAAACTCGGGAGCGCCCGCACGATAACTCGTATCTACGTCCAGAAGCGCCGGAGATTTTTGAAGGCGCGTAAAGAGCTTCTTCGCATAATCTTCCACGACTTCCCCTTTTTGTCCGCTGACGATCAGAGTAAAAGGTCGTTGCCCGCCTCCCACGTTGTCTATGTCTTTGACGATCGGATTCGCATAAGAGAAAACGCTCAATTCTTTACGAAGAAATTCTTTAAACTGCGTCGTGTTCATCTTCCGTTGTTTGGAAGGAACCATCTCTACGAACATATTCGTGTTTCGATTTGTATTAAACATCGCTACGAGTTTGATCTCTTTGTAAGAACGGATCTTTTGATCCACTTCCTGCGCTACCTGCGCCATCTTTGCGACCGAAGTTCCCGGAGGCATGTCCAGAGTTACAGAGAATTTTCCTTCATCCTGCGCGGGAAGAAACGTCTTTGGAATGAATTTTGTTAACCCCAAACTGACTATGAATATCAAAACCGCTCCGGATAAAATCAAGATCGGTCTTCTAAGGGTGAATCTAAGGACGGAAGCATAACGATCCTCAAGCCAGGACTGAAACACATTAAAAATACTTAAAATAGAATCGAGTCCCGTTTCCAGTTTTCCAAGAATGGTTAGAATCGGAGAAAAAATTCTTACGATCCATCCTTTGCTGATCTTGTTTTGAGTGCGGATTTTGGAATAGGCGATTTCTTCCAGAGTCGTAGTCGCGATACTATTCTTACCCTTCTTTTTTCCTTTCTCTACTTGAGTCGATAAATCGGGAATCGTATGCGAAGGAGAAGAAGAATGTCCGTGGTTGCCGATCTTTCCGCCGAAATACGCGGACAACATCGGAGCGATCGTTAGCGCATCATAGAGAGAAATGAGAAGCGCAAAACAAACGGTGAGACCGAATTCCCTCAAGAACTGACCAACGACACCGCTAATGAACGCGATGGGCATAAAAACCGCAATCACCGTCATCGTAGTCGCGACGACTGCGAGCGTCACTTCCTTTGTCCCTTCGATGGAAGCTTCTCTCGCGGTCTTTCCCATCTCCCTGTGTCTGAAAATATTCTCACGCACTACGATCGCATCATCGATGAGGAGACCGACTGCAAGACTCAAGGCGAGAAGAGTCATGATGTTCACCGTAAATCCGGCAATGGCCATAAGAATAAAGGCGCCGAGAAGAGAGTTCGGAAGCGCCAAACCCGTGATCAATGTGGAACGAACACTTCCTAAAAACAATAATACGACAATGATAGTAAGAATGATTCCGATGATGATCGTTTCCTTTACGTCGTAGATATTGTTATCGATCGTTATGGAAGAATCGTTCGCGGTCGTAAGCTCCGGAAATCCGTTTCTTTTTGCAAGATCGACGTTAATTTCGGAAACCTTCTTTTTAACCGCTTGTGCAACGGCCACGGTGTTAGAACCGGATTGTTTATAGACGAGAAGAAAGACCGCCTTCTTTCCGTTAAAGTAAGCACGAGAAGTTTCGTCTTCCACCGTATCCTTTACTTCTCCGAGTTGACCGATTCTTACCGGAACCTCGTTTCCAAAAAGCGAAATCGGAGTATCTCTGATTTCTTGTGGAGAATGAAATTCGTTGATAGTTCTATAAACAAGTTCCTTATCCGTCTTACTAACCTTTCCGGCCGGAATGTTCATTCCTCCCGAAGCGAGACGATTGGAAACAACGGAAGCCGGAATCATATGCTCTTTCAGCTTCTGACGATCCAATTCCACGTGAATCTCACGCTTTCGTCCTCCGTAGATGTTTACGTTCCCTACGTCCTTGGTTGTTAAGAGAATTTGTTTGATTTCCTCGTTCGCTATATCATAGAGTTCTGCTTCCGGAAGTTCAGCTTTGAGGGCAATGATAAGAATCGGCTGATCAGCCGGATCGATTCTTCGAATGACGGGTTCTTTGGCGTCATCGGGAAGTTTCGGTTTCACGCTGGAAACTTTATCTCGGACTTGTTGTTCCGCATACTTTACGTCCGTTTCCAGAGTAAATTCGACAACGACCGTCCCCACGCCTTCGTTACAGATGGACTTTACCCTTTTGACTCCGGAAATCGTCGACAATTCATCCTCCACTGGTTTTGCGATGAGCGTCTCAATCTCGTTAGGCGCCGCTCCCGGATATGGAACAGTTACCGTAACGACCGGAATCGTGATGTTCGGGAATAGATCCACTCCCAACTTGTTCAGCGAGAGATATCCAGCTACAAGAATCAGCAAGACGGTACAGGTTATAAAAATGGGTCTCTTGATAGAGAGTGATGCAAAGTTCATCGAATAGAACTCCTATTGGTAGTTTATAAGTTCTTAAAGTACTATTTTAACAAAAAGGACTTTCAGAAGCGGAATACTTCAATTCGGAGGATACTTTTAGATCGGATCCTCTTCTTTCATTTGGTAATTTTTTCGTATTCAGTATTTGAGCCAGTGCGTGTTGTTTTAAGCGGAGAATTTTTTGTATTTTAGAATATTTAATTTTTCGAATATACTCGGAAGAGGATGTTCGTGTACCGAAATTCGTTTCCGAGTTTGTATGTGGAACATTTCCGGTTCTTTCGTTTTTTTTAAGAAAGGGTAAAGCGTTGATCTGGGAAACGAGTGAGAGGTTGAGAAAAAGAAGGGCTAGGAGAAGAATTTTGCGGGAACTCTTCGCTTTTACGTCTTTAGAGTTTGCAACCCCGGAAACAGGCACAGTATATTTTGTTTCCATACAGGAAACAATTTTTGGTTAAATTGTTTCCTGTCAAGAAAAAATACACTTAAGGATGGGTTTTCTTCCGAAAAAGTGCAGAGTTCCCGCAAAGCTCACCTTTTTAAGGGGAGCCTGAGACACAACGAAGGTATCCAGAAGAATTCTTCCCAGCGGTCCGATTCGTCGCTCCTGTGCTAAAGTTCACTTTCCAGGCATAGGTGGCGTTCGAGGGATCGCTCGTGCTAGACCAAAATTCAATCGGATTATTTGTGGGAGTTCCTGGAAACCAATCCTTACGAATCGTAGGGACATCGAAACCAGTTCCGCAAGTTTGAGTGTCAGTGAAATTCTTCAGATCCGTCCCATTCGAACAGGAAACGATCGACTTCAACTCTAAGTGCGTGGGAACTCTCCAAGATCCAGTGGCATTGGAAGAACTAAAACCTGCGCAGGCATCAAAGGCTGGCCCCGAAGAAAGAACCCCGCCTAAAAGATTTCCATTGCACTGATTATCCAAGGAAGAACAATAGATGGGAGCGACGGAGATTGTTGTACAGGTGTTTGCGGAAGGATCAAAAGTTTGACCAAGTGTGCAACGCATCCAAGAAAGACCCGTTTGAGGAAAGAAGATAACATCCCCCTTGAAAATAGGCGCTCCTACAAAAAGTAAAAGGAGCGCCAGAGGAGACTCTTTTTTATCTTCAGGGGAGACAAGATCTCGAAAATAAGGATTCAGATAACAAGAAGAATGAATCAAGATCGAGAGAGAGAAAAAAAATCGAAGTGCTAGAATCCGAAAATTAAACATAGAAATGATTCTCCTTAATCTTGAAAGCGGACTTTTAGGACATCGGCGCGCTTAAACGTCTTCTCCTGACCTTTGAAGAAGAGCTTAACACCCTCACCATCGATCCGGGTCACTTTTCCTTTTACAATCTCACCGGATTTCAGAAAGAGAACGGAAAGATTTTTAGAATTTCTCATTTCTTTTTTCCAGATAGATTCTACTTCTTCCTCTTTCTCGGAGAAGAAACGTTCTTGAACTTCATCCTTCCATTGTTTTTCGTTTTGTTTTAAGAATTCTTCTTTCCATTTTGGATTTTCCGACTTGGTTTCCGTTTTGTCCATTGGAACCGGAGAATTCTTAAGAGGCGCAATTTCTCCGCCATCACAACTTTCCACTTCGATTGTTTTTCGAGTAACGGAAGCGGCAATTCCAAGAAGAACGCTCAGGACACCGTCCATCCAAGTGGTTTTGATCGTTACTCGATAGTTTTCATTCGTATCAGGAAGAATTTCCGAGGAGTTCACACGATTTATCGGAAAGGAACCAAAAAGGAGATACCACTGCGTTTGCTTGAGAATCGGCTTACAAGAAGTATCTAAAAGTTTTGAATCCTTTTGGGTTCCGTTAGGAGGAGGAGTAAAAGCTCCCCCTCTCACGCCATTCAGAACGAAACTTTTGCAAGAAAGAAAAAAAATAAGAATTAAGAATCCAATTTTGGAATGGATCTGAAAAGAAAACAAATGCACGAGTAGATTCTTCACTTTGTTGTTGTGCTCCGAATATTAGAAATTATCTGGACTCAGTATCTTTTTTTTAGAGAGTTCTAAAAGCCAGTTTTTTTCGGTTTGTATTTTCGATTTCGAGATCAAGTTATAATTCCTAGAGAATTCTTTTGGAATGAATAATAGATTTTTATGATTTAAAAAGACTTTTCCAAATCATTCCGAATTAACAAATGTTCGTATGTTGCAAAACCTAAAGACTCCAAAATTCGATCCGAAAGGAATCCTAAAATATCCATTTATTCAAACAGCCCTCGCATCTTTAGCTTGGAATTTACCGAAGGAAATGGCGTTCTTAGAAAATGCGCAGAGGATGATCCTGGATGTAGGCAAAGGAGTGAAATTAGAAGGTTCCTTTAGCAAACAGAAAAAACAAAAAACGAAGGGGCTCCTGATTCTTCTTCATGGTTGGGAAGGGAGCATTAAATCAACTTATATCCTGAGAACTTCGCATCGCTTTTATGAGCAAGGATACGACATCTTTCGCCTCAATTATAGGGATCATGGGGATACGCACCATCTCAATCCAGCCCCCTTCAACGGGAGCCTAATCGAAGAGACCTATGAGGCGGCGAGAAAAGCCAGCTTTCTTGCAGAAAAAAATGTTCCTGTTTTTATTATAGGATTCTCCTTAGGTGGAAATTTCACTCTGAGAATTGCAAGAGTTCATTCTCATTCTGAGAAAAAGCTGAATCAATTGAAACATTGTATTGCGATTTCGCCAGCGATTCATCCAAAAGATGCAACGATTCTAATGGATAAGAAACTTATCATCGGTCGCTATTTTCTTAAGAAATGGAAGGAATCCATTGAAAAGAAACAACGTCATTTTCCGACAATCGTTCCTTATAAAGACATTCTTAAGGAGCGTTCCGTGATGAAGATGACGGAAAGATTGATCGAATCTTCGGACGATTTTCGTGATTTGGATCATTACTTTGGAACTTACACTTTGGGGGAGCGGGAACTCTCTGAAATTTTGACTCCTACAACAATTGTCACTTCGAAAGACGATCCAATCATTCGCGGGGAGAGCTTTCTCGCGCTTCACCCGAATCGAAATGTTCGAATTTCGATTCAAAATTTCGGAGGTCATAATGGTTTTCTTGAGGACTGGAATGGTTCGTGTTGGTATTTTAAAGTCTTGGAGGAAATTTTTTAGTAAGAGAGAATTTTGCGGGAACTCCGTATTTCTTCCTTATTAAAAGCAAAATCTATTTTAAAAAAACTTCGAAAAAAACAAACTTTTAGAAAAAAAAATCAAATTCGAAACACGCTCTCAACTTGCAGGGAACCGAATTAAATGTGCGGGACATTAATAGTATAGATAAGAACGTAATTTGCTCCTCACTCAAAGGACCTAAAATTACGTGTAGCTTTTTGATTCCTTTGGACTTAATGAAAAGATTACCAAATGCAGAAAGACGAAGTATTGGGAAGAATATCAATTTTTTATTACGCCAGTACGGTCGGCGATTAAAAGAAAACAAGAGACTCTCTCAAAAAGCATTAACAATAAAGTATCAAAAGGCCGGAAAATCTTTAATAAAAGTTAATTCCAGAATTTTTCCAGAAGAATGGGCGATGCTGAGTGTATTAGCGTCTTCTCATGGAATCTCAAGATGTTTCTTATATTGTATCCTTATACAAATATTTTTATCAGATAGAACGAAACGAAATACTAAGTTTCTTCAAAATTTCTTCCCCTCCGAGTTCGAATCATTCATCTGGTCCATTGATCTTAAAGATAAGGTTATTAGGAGAATTCTCTATGAAGGAAGCGTGATTTCATCTTCTTGACCTAAAGCAAACATTCAGAGTCTTTTTCTTTTTTAATTTTTGAATTTCATTAAGTTGTTAAACATAGAATTCAAATTCTTCGTGTATTCGCATTAACACACTCATTCCTCCCATTACCAATGGAGAGCTCACAAAAATTCTTTTTCTTTGTAAACCTGGCTTACTCCTTTCTTTATGAGTGAAGCAAACGGAAATAATACTTTTCATAAAAGAGTTCCCGCGGTTCCCCGTTTAACAACAAGGCCGCCGCAGGGATGCGGAGGGCTTGGTCCGGAGGACCGAGCGGGAACTCCCGCGAGCCCGTAGCGAGCCCGACCCTCCTCGCGCTTAAATCCGAATAGCGTTCATTACGCACAAATCCGCGAGAGAGGGTGCGGCCCAAACTTCCTCCTCCTGTAAGAGTTCCCGCGCAAAAAGAATTGCAAACTCCCCCCCGTTCCCAAAATAGAAACCGGAACACTTAAATTCACTAAACAGTTGTTCAATTCAACCGAGAAGGATTGAATTCACAACGAGGTAAAAAAATGTCAAACGCCTATGTAATCGATGCAGTTCGAACTCCGAGAGGGAAAGGGAAAAAAAGAGGAACTCTTGCTTCCATTCACCCTCAAGAACTTTCCGCCGCGACCTTAAATGCAATCCAAGAAAGAAACGGGATTAAACCGGAAATCGTTGAAGAAGTAGTAATGGGATGTGTATCTCAAGTTGACGATCAAGCGGCATGTATTGCACGTTATGCGGTCATGGCCGCGCTCTGGCCTAATTCGGTTCCTGGATATACGGTAAACCGCTTCTGCGGATCCGGACTTCAAGCAGTAAACAATGCCGCGAATCACGTTCAATCGGGTTCTATGCAAATCGCACTCGGCGGCGGAGTAGAATCCATGTCCCGTGTAAAAATGGGAGCGGACTTAAACGGAAGAGATTTCAATATCGGGAATCCTAATATTCAAAAACACTATAATTTAGTCCCTCAGGGAATCTCCGCGGATCTTATCGCGACCAAGTTCGGAATCTCTCGCGAAGAGGCGGATCGTTTTGCGGAATCCTCTCAAATCAAAGCGGACCATGCGATTAAATCCGGTTATTTCAAAAAATCGATCATTCCTGTAAAAACGGAAGACGGCACAATTGTCGATAGCGACGAAAATCCCCGTATCGAATCCACTTTTGAATGGCTCTCAGACCTTGGTCCGGTATTCAAAACGATCGGCGAGAAAGAGTTAGACGCAATCGCTCTAAAATCCTATCCCGAAATTTCTAAAATCAACCACATTCATACATTAGGAAATTCTTCTGGAATCGTAGACGGAGCCGCATCGGTTCTCCTCGCTTCGGATGAAGGAGTAAAAAAATACGGACTGAAACCTCGCGCGCGCATCGTAGCAATGGCTTCTACCGGAGAAGATCCAACAATTATGCTTACAGGACCGGTCTCCGCATCTAAGAAAGCGCTCGCGTTGGCCGGTCTCAAGCCGGATGATATTGATCTCTGGGAAATCAACGAAGCGTTCGCTTCCGTGGTTCTCTACACTCAAAAATCACTTGGAATTCCTTCGGAAAAGATCAACGTAAACGGAGGAGCAATTGCCCTGGGTCACCCTCTCGGTGCAACCGGTGCGATTCTCCTCGGAACTGCGTTAGACGAACTTGAAAGAAGACAACAACGTTATGCGCTCATGACTCTCTGTATCGGCGGCGGAATGGGTATCGCAACGATCATAGAAAGAATCTAACAACGATTAAACCTCAGGCGGAAGTTTCCGTCTGAGGCTTCTCGAATCCCCTCTTTTCCTTTCATTCCCCTTTCTTTGCATTTCATTCGAATTTTTTTTGACAAATTATTTATTTTTTTTCGAAAAACTAGGCAAGAATTTCGTATTCCAAGGTTATAAATTTAGAAAGAAAAAGCGTCCATCAGATTCGATTCTTTTGGAGGCGTGGAACTAAAAACGATGGAAGATATTACAATAGCGCAAATCGTCCTGGATAAAATTAAAAAGGAAAATGAGAATCATCAATTACCGACTAACACGGATTTGTATTACCATTTTCGCTCTACCCTCAATCTTTCTGAAAAGAAAATATCAAAGATTCTCGGCTTCCTAAAGGATTCCAACTGCATCTTTGTCCTGAATCTAAAAAAGCAAAACCCGAGCTTTTCCGTCCCCGGTCTCGACGCATACGTGATCTCCGATGCGTTTCTTATCGATGTCCTTTTTTCAAAATATCAGAAAAACCTCGAACTTCAATACAATGCGATGTATCGAAAATCTCTCGGTTATCAGCAGATTCTCGCAAAGGTTTTGGATGAAATCGCGACGATCCAAAACCAAAGCGTCCTCGAATTATTTTCCTTCTGTATCGTTCTGGAAGACATTAAGAAGTTGATGAAAGCCCATCCGGAACGTTATGAAGAATTCACTCGTCTCTCCGCACTCAAGTCTTTGATTCGAGAAGCGGAAACTCCGCTCTCCTTCAATCCGGAAAGAAATCATTCCACTGTCGAGCCGGTTTCCATTTCAACAATATTCGAACCTGAAATTCAGGAAGAAGACGTTGCGAATCCAGAATCGAAACCGAAACTGAAGTCAAAGTGGGAACTCATGGCGGAACTTTATTCCGTTCCGTTCCTTTTAAGAATTCATTTTAGAAAAAAGGAATATGCGATCATCTATCAACTTCTTATTTCGTCCAAGATCAAAACCCCTGACGACCTGAAAATGGTAGCGATCAATTGTTCCAATCTTCTTTCCAAAAATTCTCTGGATTCAAAACTGAGATTGGAATTGAACAACCTTCGCAATCTCGCAATGAAAAAATTGCTCGATGAAGTCAAATCACCGATCTTTGACGATTTAGAAATGGTGATGTAAAAAGTCTTTAAAGGTTGGAAGTCCCTTGGATTCCAACCTCTTTTCTCTTATCTTTCTTAACCCCACCTTACGGCGCTCCTCTCGACTTTTTTTCGATCCTTAATTTAAAGCAATAGTTTTGGAGTTCGATCACGGAAAAGAAATCTTAGACTTTAAGATAGATTTTCTTCTTATCCAGGAGGCTCAGAATTCCCCACCAAATCAAAAGTTGAATCAACGCGTATGTCAGGGAAGCGTTATATGAATTAAAAAGTAAATTCAACTTTTGATAAAAAAACACTTTCAAAGAAACCAACTTTCCTGCGCTTCCCTCAATCATCCAAAGATTGAAGGTTCTCGCGACGAGTCCCGAAGCCGCAAAGACCAAAATAGCATTCTTCCCGAAAACGAGAAACGGCTGAAAAATCATTTCCGGGAAAACATTCGAATTCTCTTGATCTTCGTTTCGTAGTTCGAAGAATTCGAAAAAAGCGACACAAAGAAACGCAAGACCCGCCGTATAAACGGAATAACTTCCCGTCCAAAGACTCTTGTTCATCGGAAGAAAACGTTCCCAAAAAAGACCGCCAAACGAGAGTAAGGCGCCTATTCCCATAAGAAGTAGAATTCTTATTTTTGCATTTTCTTCGCTTAACAATAGTTTTCCGCAGAACATTCCGATCAACGCGCTCGATAGAGCCGCAACGCCGCTGAAAAAACCCTCCGGGTCCCAAGTTTTTGAAAATTTCCAGAGATGTTTTTCTCCGAAAATGTTTCGGTCCATCCAGGCACCGATATCCTTTCCTTCTTCAAGAGAAATCGAAGCGGCCTCGGGCACGGTCACGTTCGTTAAAACCCAAGTATGGATCGATAAAAGGAGGAGCAAAAAAAGAAGAATACTTCCTTCCGAAATTTTTTCTCTCCAAAAAGAATCATTCTTGAATTCTCTTTTTTTATTCGGATCGGGGATCAGAAATAAATAGAATGAAGAAACGATAAAATATACGAACGCAATTCTTTGAAGAACGCCGGGAATTCTCAAATGCTCCAGAGACCATTCTCCAAAAAAATTAAGAAAGAGTCCGATCCCGAATAAGATCAAACTTCGTTTTAATATAAGAGTCCAAATTCTTCCTTTGGAAATTTCTTTCTTGGAGTTCAATGCAACCGGAATGGACGCTCCGACAGCGAAAAGAAAAAAGGGAAATACCAAATCGGTCGGAGTACAACCGTTCCATTTTGCGTGTTTGAGAGGTCCGTAGATAAACGACCAAGAACCGGGATTGTTTACTAAAATCATTCCCGCGACGGTCATTCCTCGAAAAAGATCCAAAGACAAAATTCTCTTTTTATTCATTTCTTTTTTTTGCAAGGCGCGTCTTTTTATTCGGAAACGATCACGAATTCATCTTCCTTTCGTTTTAGGGATTCTTTTATGAAACTCTTTAGGGAAGAACCTTGAGAATATAATCAAGACGTATTTTTTCCCCACTTTCCAGAACGGCAAACTCTTCCCTGTTTGAAGAAACGAGATCGAGGATTCTTACCTTTTCCAACGTTCGCAGAGGGAATTCCGGTGTTTCGGAAATTTCTAGGGAGACCATTCTTTTCCTTAAGACGAATTCCTCCAATCGGTCGTAAAAATCACAGGAAACCGGAACATACACATTCATAAAATTTAATATTCTTTACGCGGAAGAATTCTACCAAAGCGATCGATGAAATTCGGTAAATCCGTAAACATCCTTAAATGTTACTTCTTTTCCCTTTGCCGTCCTAAATCTTCCGGAAAATTTTCCCACAAATTGTCTAAAATATAATTTTGAAAAGATCAAATTCATCTTATCTTTTCGTTCCCCTTCGGGAACAAAGTCCAACTCCACCAATCCTTCCTCATCGTATATTTTCCAAGGTTTATACGGATCTTTCTGAGAAAAATCAAAAATCAACCGTGGAACCCTCTGCCTCTCGTGATTGATCCAATATGCGTTCTCGGAAAAGAACGATTCGTTTACCAGAGCCGCAAAGTTAGCGCCGATCGTCGTCTTATCGGGAAGAATCGAACTAAACGCCGCCCAATACCAATTGGTTTCCCTTCTAAGATATCCTCCGGACCAATCGTAAAGGACAGTGACTTTTTTAGGATCGAAAACGAGAGGACGATCTTGAAAGGAAAGCTCGAGGGAACTCGGTATCAGCGGTGAACATTTTTCGGTAAAGGTCCAATGGGTCGGTTCGGAGGGATTTAACACCCTCAATGGAGAATGGGTTTTTAAACCGTAATCCGCGGAAAATTTAAACCGAAGTTTCTTCCCAAGGAATGCGTCCACGAGAAGCTTTCCTTTCGAATGCGACTTCTCGATCGAAAGAAAGGAAGCCCCTTTCTTAAATTGAATCTTATACTCGTCCGGGTTCGCAGGGAATAATAAGGAACTTCCAAGATCCAATCCTTTCGTATCGAACTCATAGAGAATCCCATCTTTATAGTGATAAAGATACGCGAATACGTTATACACGTAACCTAGACTTACGGCGGCAAAACCGATTAGGAATTCTTCCGTTATGATTCCTATGTAATTGAATCTTTTAAAAGCAAAACGTTTCTTTAAGCCGCTTATCTCTTTTCCAAAGAAGTCGAGCAGTTGAAATTCCTTATAATTGAATTCAACTGGACCATCAAAAACGCCATAATTGACTTTATTTTCGGAACCGATTATTTTCATCTCGATCGGGTAAATTACGGAAGAAGCGTTAAAAAGCAATGTAAATATAAATCGCTCTTCAATTTCGCTTTACTTTTCTTTTTTTACGATCAGCATTGGCATACCAATTGTTCCAAAAAGAAGCCCATGGCAGAAGCGCAAAGCCAGAATCCTCCAAAGTCTACGAATCTTGACGAGTCTGATCTTAAGATTCTCAAATCGAAAAAAACTTCCCGCGAACTTTCGGTTCTTCTCTATCGAGTCCTTTACAGAACGGACGAGGTCAGACAAGGCTCCGTTAAAGTTCTTAAAGAAACGTTTTTAAGAACCCATACCAATCACCCGGAGCTTTTTCCCATTTTGGATCGAGCGAAGTTCGCTAAGGATATGATCAATCTTTATAGAACTTCCACAACCCTTTCTCCGGATAAACTGGAACTGTTCTTCAACGGAATTCACGCTTCTTTTCAAAACGAGATCCGTTATTTTGTGGGAAAGTCCACACAATTCTCCTTTGATATTATCTTTCTCGTCATTGAAACGATTTTGAACGAGATGAATCTTCCCGAAAACGAAAGAAGCGTAAACATGAAGGATCGGGAAAACATCCTCAAGAATTTTAAAGCGTACAACGATCTCTCAAAAATTTTCAATAAGATCGGAAATACAAAGGTTGTGATCGATAAGAAAGACGACATTATCACCGAAATATCGATCCTTCATAAGGATATTACGATCACTTCCATTGAAAGTATGTTTCGCCACATTTTGGCTCAGCTTCTTCTTTCCAAAAAATACAATTGCGGGAATTTAATCGAGAAATGGGCGCAAGAATATGGGATGGAAGACAACGCTTCCTCCATGAAACGAGTGATCGTTGAGGCGACCCCACTTACGGAATTCAGGGTTCAATTCACGAATGCGGTAAAAATCCTAAAGGACGAAAACGAATTGGATTTGATGTTTTTAAGAACTCTTGCGAACTACTACGCTTCCTGGGTGACTCAGGTTTCGGAACAAATTCCTTCTTAATCTTAGAATATTCTAAATTTAAAATATTCTAAGATTTTTGGAAGAAAGATTCAGCTTAGCCTTTTTAAGGAAACTCCCAGAGAATAGACAGCGACCGAAAGAACGATATGAAAAATATCCACGTTCAAAATCGGCCCTCGAGACCCGGTCGTTCCGATCACAAGACCCGCAAGAATAAAAAGGATCGCTCCTAAAATTCCGTAGAGCGCGGCTACCTTTGTCGCTCCCGAGTTCTTTCTGATACAAGCAAAGATCGCGATTCCCATCGCAATTCCGCCTAACGCAGTAGACAGAAGCGGGAACACTAACACGTAAGTGAAGACGATGTAGACAAGGAAAAGAACACCGGCAATCGGATAGAGAAGATTCTTCTCCAATTTTCGAATTCCAATATGAAAAAATCCGGTCCCGATCAAAGGTACGCCTACAAAACCCGCAACCCCCACCATGAACCGATAAATCGGATCCAAAAAAGTGATTCCGAGAAAATGAACGGTCCCCAAGCCGGCGGGAATTCCAATCAGAAGAAATCCAAGAAAGCCGGCCGACTTAGAGTAAGTGGTTGAATTTTTCAGCTGAAGAGCTGTAAAAACGGAAACGATGCAGAGAATGAAATCGGAAAATACTGTACTCAGTTGCATGGTGGATGATAGTTTGTATCGAAATGAAATTTGCAATTCTTTCCTCGATTGGAATCAAAAAAAGATTCCTTTTCTTTTTGAATTCCAGCTCTATAAAAGAATACAAACCGTCAAAGTATCATAGGAATTTTATATGCCACAAAAAGCGCTCAATCAATCCGTAACACTCAACAACGGAGTCACAATGCCGATCTTCGGACTTGGAGTTTGGAAAACAAAATCGGGAAAGGAATGCACCGAAGCGGTTCTCTCCGCGTTGGAAGCCGGTTACAGACATATCGATACTGCAAAAATTTATTCGAACGAAGAAGACGTGGGGAAGGCGATTCGTGAGAGCGGGATCCCGAGAAAAGAAATCTTTATAACTACTAAATTATGGAATGCCGATCAAGGAACTGAAAAAACGCGAAAGGCTTTAGAACAGAGTTTAGAAAAACTCGGGATCGATCAAGTGGATCTGTATCTCATTCATTTTCCTGTGACTTCTCGAAGATTGGATTCCTGGAAGGAATTGGAAAAGGCGTATCACGATAAACTCTGTAATGCGATCGGAGTGAGCAATTTTATGATTCCTCACTTAACGGAATTGTTAAACGAATCGACGATAACTCCTGCAGTCAATCAGGTCGAATTTCATCCTTTCCTAAATCAAATCGAACTTCTCGATTATTGCAAGAATCATAAAATTCAACTGGAAGCCTACAGCCCACTCGCTCACGGACAAAAGATAGACGACCCGCAAATCGCAAAGATCGGAAAAAAATACGGTAAGACTCCGGCTCAGATTCTGATCCGATGGGCGATCGAACAAAACATAGTCGTCATTCCGAAATCGACAAAAAAAGAAAGAATCATAGAAAACGCGAACGTTTTTGATTTTAAGATTTCGGAAGAGGATATGAAAATCCTAAATTCCCTGGATGAGAATTTTAGGACGTGTTGGGATCCTTCGGAAGTCGCCTGATTCGATCCCAGAAGGAGATTCGAATTCTTTTCTAATTTGAGAACATTAATATTTTATAATTTACTTTCGCAGGCGAGGTGATTTCGGCCTCGTTTTTTTTAAGTCGAGATCCTTTCCAATTTTCCTTGTTTACGGACTTTAAGTCCGTTTCAAGATTTTTTTTATAAAACTTTTTCGGAACAATCAAAGCCATCTCGCAAAGAGGATAATTCCTTATCCTTTCGAGAATCAATCGAGATTCCAGGATTTCGATAAGACAAAGTCGATTTCGGCGCGAGACTACCCTCGGTTTTTAAACGTATTCAAAAGTCGGCTCTTAGCATCAATCGTTTGACAAACATTGTCGCATAACATCCGGAAGGTAGGCGAAAGGAGATCTTCACCTTTTTTCTTTCCGGATTCAGATCGTCCGATTCAAATTCTTCCCAAACAAAATTCTCAGGAACAACTCGTAGATTTCTATCGAATGAATTCATCTTAATTTTCGGGAAGGGCGATTTTTCGAAGACGGTTTCTTTTAATGAAAGACGGGAAATGGTCGATCTCAGAAAGTCCATTTCTTTTTTAGAATATTCTAATGTTTTTATACCCGGAACGCCTGGAACCCGAAGATTGTATTCCGATGGAATTGTTTGAATTAGGGACTCCTCCGGAAAAAACAAGGGTCCGGATTTCGTTTTGATCCAAACTCCCGACGAACTTTCGGATTCAAGAAGTTCGGATACGAATTCGTTCCAGACGAGAGATTGTAAGGAAGAAAGAAGCATCAACAATTCTTCTTCCGGAAAAAGTGAGATCAGTTCGAGATACGTTCTGGAAGTGATGTCTTTTTCTTTTTTTAGGAAAGAGAAGATCCGACTTTCCAACTTCGTTCCGGAGAGTTTTTCGCAGGCTTTCCAATTTCCCCAGAATTTCTGGAGTTCTTTCTTTCGATCCCGAGCCTGCTTTTTTTCTCCGGGAAACGGATCCGTCAGAAGAAGTTTTAGGCAAGTCGCCGGATCTCCTTGCAGAAAAGGAAAGATCGGAAGTCGGAACTCCGGATGGAATCGACTAAAACGTTGTGAATCATAGTAGTTGATAAAACCGGATCGGAATCCCTTTTCGAAATTCCTACGAATCGCGTCTTCTTCCTTTTCGAGCAGATTCCTAAGAGTAAGAACAAAACGATTCCCGCCGTTCGCTTCCGGAGTAAGAATTCTCTCACTCTTCCCGATCGTCTCCAGTTGAAGCACATTTGCTAATTCTCTCGGAACCCTGAGCGGTTTTTCAGCGCTGATGTGTTGGATCGTCGTGGCGTGTCGGTCCTTTTTCCCTGCATATCCGATTTCGGAGATGGAGAGTCCAGATTCTCTTGCGATCCTCTGGAGCGCGTCCAGAGTGTTCCAACCGGATTTTTTGAGTCGGAAGATCGTCCATTTCCCGTTTTCTTTCAGCCATCCGGGCGCGAGAATTTCTTCGACCCGGAAATCTTCCGGGTTTTGTTTGAGTTCGTAGACCAAAAACCCGCTAAAAGGATGTTCTGACACGATTTCCAGATTGCGGGAACTCCCGCTCGGAACAATCTCGAAAAGAAAAAAACTCGTTGCGGATTTTCTTCGTCTAAGGAATAATAGTTCAAGTATAAAGTATATGGGAACCCATTACAAAGGAAACAAACGAGAAAAGGCGGTATTGGACGCTTTTATCAAACTCAGCCGTTGTTCCGACTCTATCCGTCAATTGGAGGATAAGGTTTTCACAAAGTATGGGCTCACAAACGGACAATTCGGTTGTTTGGAAACGCTCCATCACCTTGGTCCGATGTGCCAAAAAGAAATCGGTCAAAAACTTTTTTCCTGCGAAGGAAACATAACTCAGATCATCGATAACCTCGAAAAGAGAAAACTCGTCCAAAGAGTTCGGAGCGAAGAAGATCGACGTTATATTATCATTCATCTTACAGCGGAAGGAAGTGAACTTGTCCAAAAGGCATTTCCCGATTTGCTCCAGAATCTGATCCAAAAATTCGAACCTCTGACGGAAGATCGTCTCCTCGATCTAAGCGGTTCTCTCAAAGAAGTCGGATTTAAAGCAGTATGATCTCTTTTTTTACATTATATACTTTGAGTATAAATTATTTACCGATGAAATACTTGAATCTCCATTGGATGGGAGTTCCCACAACCATTTAAGAATTCAATAAAATCTCGATCGAACCACAAACACATATACTTTATGTTTAAATCATTTAGCATCAAAGATTGGCTAATTATAAACTTGGAATCATTTTAGGAGGAAATTCAAATGTTTCAAAAATTTTTTAAAACAGATTCGGATCTAGGATCTCTTATTCTCAGAGTAGTAGCGGGAGTTGTCATGTTCCCACATGGAGCGCAGAAGGTTTTGGGTTGGTTCGGCGGTTACGGTGTCTCCGGAACCCTAGGTTATTTAGTCGGGCTTGGAATTCCTACGCCGATTGCGTTCCTCGTAATCATTGGAGAATTCTTCGGGGCGCTCGGCTTAATCTTAGGACTCTTTACGAGACTTTCCGCACTCGGAATCGGAATCATCATGATCGGTGCGGCGACCTTTCACACCGCAAACGGATTCTTCATCAATTGGGCAGGAAATCAACAAGGGGAAGGATACGAATTTCATCTCTTGATGATAGCGATTTCCGTAGTTCTTTTTATCAAAGGCGGCGGGAAAGCATCCATCGATTCTTTGATCGAAGAAAAACTCGACTAACAGGAAGTTCCTTCCGGATACCGTGGCCTCATCCACGGTTTTCCGGAACGATTAATATATTAGAATATTCTAAAGATTATTTTTTCTTTGTTTTCGCAGATGTCTTTTTCTTCGGAGAAGAATTGTTTGTCTTTCCGAGAATACCTACGATTCCCCATTTCTTTTCAAATTTAAAACTATGAATTTCTTTTTCCTTAAGAGGAACAAAGGACATCGCTCTTTCCGAAAGAGCAGTGATCGTCAAACTCGGATTCACTCCCAAATTTGCCGGAATCATTGAGCCGTCACAGATCCTCAAATTTTGATAACCGAAGACCCGATTCTGAAGATCTACAACTCCTTCTTCCGGAGTTTCCGCGATATTACATCCGCCTAATATATGTGCGGTGGCGGGGATATCGAGCAATGCTTCGTTGATGCTACTTCTGGCTACTCCGTTCGTGATCTTTGCTAATCTTCTTGCGAATTCGTTCGCGATGGGAATGTAAGTTGGAATCTTCTCTCCGGTCTCCTGAGTGGAGGAAAGCGATTTTTGAAACGGCCAAATCCATCTTCTCTTACGAATGATCTCGATACTATTATCGACTGTCTGCATCACGAGCAGAATGATCGTCCTCCTTGCAAAGCCGATCGGATTTAATAAACTGATACTATGGACCGGGTGTTTAAGAACCTCGATTAAAAATCGAAGTTGTCTCGGAATACTTCCGCCTCCGTCGACAATCACTCCCGCCGCGAGGCCGTTCATCGCGTCGGATCCGTTCGAATACCGCACCGGTTCAATATGCGTATGTTCGTCCGGAAAAACGCTCGAGGTGATCGCGATTCCATGAGAAAGATCCGCCTTTTTATCTTTGAGAGTTACCCCGATTAAGGACTCACTATTGGTTCGTACGATATGTCCGAGACGTTTTGAAAGATTCGGCAGAATTCCTTCCTCTTTCATTTTCAACAAAAGCCCCAACGTTCCCAAAACTCCCGCAGAAAGGACGACCCCTTTTGCCTTATACGATCTTCTTGGAGAACCGAAAATGGATGTGGTCCTTTCCGTTTGAAGTTCGTAACCTTCGGATCCGTCTTCGCTTAACGGAATCAGGCGACTTACCTTCGTTTCGGGGACCACTACGGCGCCGGCTTTTTCGGCAAAGTAAAGATAATTCTTATCTAATGTATTCTTCGCATTGTATCTGCAACCGACCATACATCCACCACAGTCGTTGCAGGAATTCCTTTCGGGTCCTTCCCCGCCGAAATACGGATCAACGCCACTCTTTCCAAAGTGCACTCCTACCGGCGTTTTGATAAACGAACTCTCGATCCCGAAAGTCTTTGCAGTTTCCTGCATATACTTGTCCGACTCCCAGGTCCTCGGATTTTCCACAACTCCCAACATCTTCTTTGCGAGTTCATAAAAGGGAAGAATGGTTTTTTTTCCTCCCATTTTGTGAACGACCGTTTTTTTCCAAAACGGTTCGGGGGGAACATACAACGTATTGGCATAGACAAGACTTCCGCCGCCCACTCCCGCTCCACTGAGAACCATCACGTCGTTCAAAAAGTTGATTCTTTGAATTCCGAAGCAGAAAAGTTTAGGAAACCAGAGAAACTTTCGCAAGTTCCAATTCGTTTTCGGAAAATCGGCGCTGTTCCAGCGTTTTCCAGATTCGATGACTGCCACCTTATATCCTTTTTGTGAAAGCCGAAGCGCGGAAACGCTTCCTCCAAAACCGGAACCAACGACGATATAATCAAAATCATAATGTATTTCTTTCTTTAGTGAAGAGGATTCCGGTTTCATTTGTTTTCCTAAATGAGTTTTTGAGAAACTTAGAATCTTTTGATTCTCACAAATGGAAAGTCAAAATTCGTTTTCTCTTGATTAATTCCATTCTACTTCCTATAGTAGAAGAATGAGTTCCGATATCATTCACTCCGAAAAAGAGTTTAAGTTTTATACGGTTTTTGAAGGGATCGAATCCCATCTCTTTTATAGGGATCAAGGGAATATTTGGGATTTGGTTTCTACGTATGTTCCTTCCGAACTCAGAGGAAAAGGAATCGCCGCCGATCTCGTTAAAACGACATTGGATAAAGCGCGCTCCTTAGATAAAAAAATCGTTCCGAGCTGTTCTTACGTGGCGACGTTCTTGGAAAGACATCCCGATTATCAGGACCTCGTCGCGAAATGATCCATCATATTGCGATCGGAACTCCGAACGTAAAATCCCTCTCCGATTTTTACGAAACCCTTCCAGGTCTCAAAAGGATCAAGGAACATTGGAATGAGGATAAAACGTTACGTTCCGTTTGGTTCCAATCGGGAACCTCCGTCTTAATGATAGAATCGGATTTGAATGGAAAAGGGCCGAAGGCGCTGATCTTCTCCGCCTCCGTCTTGGAACCGTCCACGATCAACGGTCTTCCCAAGTGGATTCAAGAAACGGAATATACGAAATACTTTCTCGATTTGGACGGTAATCGGATCGGATATTCCTCTTATCCGGATCCTTGGCCCTTCTAGTACGAAGAAAGAATTCCCTGCGCGGCGATATAAGAAGTCGTCCAGGCGTTTTGAAAATTAAAACCTCCCGTGACTCCGTCCACGTCCAAAACCTCTCCAGCAAAATAGATTCCTGGGACAACCTTACTTTCCATCGTTTTGAAGTTCACTTCTTTTCGACTGACTCCTCCGCAGGTTACGAACTCATCCTTAAATTCTCCCTTTCCGAGGATCTGAAATCTTGCGTCCGTCAACTCTTCAGTTAACAAATGTAAATCCTTCGAGGATAAACCGGACCAGGTTTTACTCGAACCTATAGAATGAATTTCTAATATTCTTTCCCAGTATCTTCTCGGGATTCCCAAAACGGGTGTATTGCCGATGAATTTTGCTGGATGAAGTTCTTTCTCTTTTTCGATTTTTTTTCGAACTTCTTCTTTTTTCATTCCGGGAAGTAAGTTGATTTTTAGAGTCGTATTGTATTCTTTCTCGAACAATTCTCTCGCGCCCTTTGCCGATAACTTCAAAATCGCCGGTCCGCTCAATCCCCAGTGTGTGATCAACAAAGGGCCGATTTGCGAATATCCGAATTCGGAAAGAGCACATTCCATTTTTTCAAAGGCAAGACCGGAAAGTTCTTCGATTCGTCGATCTGAAATTTTAAAAGTAAACAAAGAAGGAACCGGATCAAGAATCGTATGACCCATCGCTTCCAACCAATTCCAGGCCTTCCTCCCCGATCCGGTCGCGAAAAGAATTTTATCAAATTCTAATATTTCTCCGGACTTGAGTTTGATTTCGAACTTGGAACTCTCCTTCGGAGTTACCGAATGAATCTCGATCTCGGTTTCCAACTTGACTCCGACCCGTTTTGCTTCCTGAAACAACGCCTGCAAAATTGTTTCGGAAGAATCGGTAACGGGAAACATTCTTCCGTCGGGTTCCGTTTTGAGAAGAACTCCCCTTTCCTCATACCATCGAATCGTATCTTTCGGGCCGAAGGTCTCGAAGGCCCAACGAAGTTCTCGTTCACCTCTGGGATAATGTTTGCTCAAAAGTTCTGGATCGAGGCAATGGTGCGTAACGTTACATCTTCCTCCTCCGGAAATTCTTACCTTGGATAGAAATTGTTTTCCTTTTTCGAGAAGTGTGACCGAACAATCGCTTCCTGAAGCGATTTGAATCGCGCCGAAAAATCCGGCGGCACCGCCACCGATGACTGCAACTTTGATTCGTTCTTTGGATTTGGAATTCATATTAGAAGGGCGTTCCGAAATGTAGAAAATGGGTTCGCCTTTTCCATACAAAAGGGAAGCGACCGAATTTGCACTCGGTATTTCGGTTTAAAAATTCGAACCGAAATTCTTACGAACCGAAAAAATAGCGCGGAGAATGGACGAAAAAAGCGACACGATAGAACGAAAAGAATCCCCTCATTCCATCGTGAATTCGCTTATACGCTTTTGTGGGTTTCGATATAATAATCGGCCGAGATTCTTCCAGAACCGTACAGCGAAAAATGAAACAATAAAAGAAGAATCATCGCGGCATAAGGCAGATTCGATCCAGACGCCATAAAACCTTCTTTCCCGTGAATAAACAAAACGGCTCCTATCAAAACGGGCACTTGAAGAATCGCCGCAAAACGTGTCAACAATCCGGACAGAAGAAGAATTCCTCCGCAGATATGTGCGATCACGATGTAATGAGCGAGTAACGCAGACGCCATGGGAGCGTGATTCATTTCCATCAAACGAATGAGTCCGTCCGTATTCGATAGGAACTCAAGACCTTTGTATATCAAAACTCCTCCCAGATAGATCCGTAAGAAGTCCACCAACCAATCCCGATGCTCTTGAAGCCATTGGTTCCAGCGATCCATAGCTCACCTCCAGATTTTTAGGTTCAAAAATTGATCATACTCCTTTCCAAAACTTTTGCAAGGTAAGATTCGACTAAAAAATGGAAAACAACGGCTTATAAAATAATCTTCCAATCGGCCCTTCTCGCTTTATCGGCTCCGATGGATCGAGGTTCCACACCCATTCCTTGAATTTGTATTTGAGAAGCGGAAAGCGCCCATTTCCCGCAAAGATAACTTTGAATTCGTTTCGCTCTTTCGAAAGACAATCTTCGATTGGTCGCCGGATTTCCGAATCGGTCCGTCCAACCGTCGATTTGTAGTTTCCAATCTTTTCTTTCTTTTAAACTTTTTCCTAAAAGATCTAGGAATGGAACAAACTCGGAGTCCAGCTCGGAAGAACCCGCGCCGAAAAAAACGGAACCTTGTCGAACGAGTCCGGACTCTTCGGAAATATTTTTCTTTTGTATTGGAGATTGATTCGGTTCGAGCGTTTTGCGTATCGAATTTTTTTTCCAAGGAGACCTGGAAAAAACAAAACCGTAAAGAGCGCCTGCCAAGAATAAACTCGGGATCACCCAAAACCAAAATGAATCGGGAGAAAAAAAGTTCATTTCCGAAAACCGTTTTCTTCGTTCACGAACAATTCTTCTCCTATGAAGATCGATTCTATATTAGAATAGAATATTCTACGAATGTATGGTTCCCATTTTTCCGGCTTGGAAATCGTTGAACGCCTGATAGATTTCGTCTTGTGTGTTCATCACAAAAGGACCGTATCTCGCCACGGGTTCCTCCACGGGTTCGCCTCCGATCAAAAGGAATTCCCAACCGTTTGGAGAATTTTCAGGAAGAGAAAAACGTACGTCGCCTTTACCTCTTTCAAACCAAACCATATCCCCTTCTTTCACAGGTCTCGTCCCTTCTTCCGTATGAAGAATTCCGTCTCCCGAAAAAGGAAACGCGAATACGTTGTATGATTCCGGAACCGGGATTGTGATATCCGCTCCAGGGATCAGATGAAGGTGATAATAGAGAATCGGAATTTTAGTTTCGATAACCGCTTTTGTTCCCATTACTTCGCCCGCGATCACACGAATTCTTGTTTTGTGATCGGGTGATTCCACCTCCGGAATTTTTTCCGAAGGCGTATCTTGATAACGCGGCTGGCTCATCTTCTGAGAAGAAGGAAGATTTACCCAGAGTTGAAATCCGTGCATCCAACCACCATTCTTCTGAAATTCATCGGACGGAAGTTCGGAATGCACCAGACCGGAGCCGGCCGTCATCCATTGGACATCACCTGCCCTTAATTTTCCGTAATTGCCCCAAGAATCTCGGTGTTCCATTTCTCCAGTCAATAAATAAGTGACAGTTTCAAATCCTCTGTGCGGATGTTCCGGCGCACCGATCGCTTTTCCCGGTTGGTATTCTACGGGTCCCATCTCGTCTAATAACAAAAACGGATCGAGCTGAATTAAGTCTTGAACCGGGAAAGGTCTTCTTACCGGAAATCCTCCTCCCTCCATCGCTCTCAACGAAGGTCGAACCGTTTTTACTTTTCTTAGATTCATAAATCGAACTCTCCTTTGTGTCCCTGTTCACGGTGCAAATTCTTATTCTTTACGGAAGTATTGGATTCTACCATGATAACAACTACTGTAACTTTTTTAGTTTCATATTCTTTAGACGACACTTTCCGCTTTGTGGCGGATTTTAGAAACTTAATCCGTTGGGGAGATCGGATTTCGGAAGTGAATCCGATTCCATTTCAGAACGGTAACATTCTACCCATCTTTGAATTACTCTATTCTTTCGGGCCTATCAGACTCAAGGCAAATTATGCGGCAAAGGAATGGATTCCCAACTCAAGAATGATCATGGAAACGAGTAATTCTTTTTTGGATCTTCGCGATATCTATACGTTTCAGAATTCCGATCATGGAACAAAAATAACCTTTACGAATCATTCCAAACTTAATTTCCCTTATAGTGCGGGAGAACGGATTCTAAATTCCGGAATTCGTGGAAGAATCTGCAAAGAAATGAGACAACTTCAGAATTGCCTGTATCTGGAAGGTTCAAAATCGCCGAAACATTTTCACGTCGTTCGAATTTAATCTTGATTTAATATAAATTCTGCAAAGAATTCGTCAGGTCTTACTAAATGGAATCCTCCGAAAAGAACATAGCTCCGGTTCCGGATAACGAAGCCGAACGAATCAAGGCTCTCAAGGAGTATCAGATTTTGGATACGGGTCCGGAGGCAAAATTCGATTCTCTGATTCAAATCGCCGCCTTTATCTGTAATTCCTCCATTTCTCTCATTTCTCTGATCGACACGGATAGACAATGGTTCAAGGCGAAAATCGGATTGGAGGACAAGGAAACACCTCGTAATATTTCGTTTTGCCAATATGCGATCCTTCACGAGGATCTTTTCGAAGTGGAAGACGCTTTGGAAGACGATCGTTTCAAAAACAATCCCCTCGTCTTGGGACCTCCCTTCATTCGTTTTTACGCGGGAGCACCTCTGAAAACACCGGAAGGTTATATCATAGGAACCCTGTGCGTAATCGACCAAAAACCGAAGAAGTTAGACGCAAAACAAAAGAGTATTCTTCAAGTTCTCGCGGATCAGGTAATCGCAAATTTGGAATTGATCAAAAAGAATCGCGAACTGATTCGTTTAAGCGAAAAAGAAGAAGAACTACAAAATTCTAAAAGTCAGTTTTTCGCGAATATGAGTCACGAAATTCGAACTCCAGTACACGGTATCCTGGGGGTTACCGATCTTTTAGCGGAAACGAAATTGTTAACCGAACAAGAGGATTACGTTCAGACGATTCGCAAAAGTGGACGACTTCTTCTCAACCTGTTGAACGATATTTTAGATTTTTCTAAATTAGAATCCGGTCGTATGACGTTTGAGAATATCGCATTCGACTTAATGGATTTGTTAAGAGAAGTATTCTCCCTTTTCGAAATGGACGCTCGGGTCAAAAATCTAGAATTCAAACTGGAAAGCGGGAAAATCGAATCGCTCATCGTAGTCACCGATCCCAATCGTCTCAAACAGATTCTAGTCAATCTTCTATCGAACGCATTCAAGTTCACGGAAAAAGGGAGTGTCATCGTGGAACTCTCTACAAAGCCGATCGCTTCCAAGCAGGTGGAAATACAAATCAGAGTCAAAGACACAGGTATCGGAATTCCGGAACCGAAACTACGCGAACTTTTCCAAGCTTACACGCAGGCGGACACTTCGGTTTCCAGAAAATACGGAGGGACCGGATTAGGTCTCGCCATCAGTAAAAACCTAGGCAATCTGATGAATCTAAAACTTACGGCAACGAGCGTAATGAACCGAGGAAGCGTTTTTGAAGTGTTCGGCCTCCTTCCGGTCGCCGAAAAATCCGAGCTCTTGATCGAACCGAAAAAATCGATCTTTCATCTAAACGATAACTTATCTCCCAACCTGAAAATTTTAGTCGCTGAGGACAACGAAATCAATCAGATGCTCATCAGAAGAGTATTGGAAAAGTTGGGCTACACTCCGAAGATCGTCTCCAATGGAATCGAAGCATTACACCATATCGAAACCTACGGGGCCGACGTTCTGTTTTTGGATATACAAATGCCGGAGTTGAGCGGAATCGATACGGCGAAAATTCTAACTCAACATACCAATCAATCCAAACGACCCTACATCATCGCAATTACGGCTAACGCGAATCAGTCGGATAGAGATGCGTGTTTAGCGGCGGGAATGGATCAGTATATCAGCAAACCATTTCATAAAGAGGAGATCGCTATTCTTCTAAACAACTACATTCTTTCACTGGATAAGAATCATTCTTAAAATTCTTTGCCGAGAAGCCGGGATTTGCCCGGCGTGCTCATCACTTCAGAAAATTTTCCACGATTCTATAACCTCCTTCCGTTGCAAACGATTCGGGATGAAATTGAACTCCTTCGATGGGAAGAATTTTATGCCTCACTCCCATCAATACACGATCGTCGTCCTCGACCTCGGCGGATATTTCCAAACAGGGCGGTAACGATTCGGAAACTCCTTCCAGGGAGTGATATCGCATAACGCGAATTTCTTTTGAAATTCCCGAGAACACACCCTGTTGATCGTGAGAAATCAGAGAAGTCTTACCGTGAAATGGTATTTTCGATCTCCGAAGATTTCCTCCGAACGAAGTGACGATTCCTTGCATTCCGAGACAAACGCCCAGAATTTTGATGTAAGGATTTCGAATTTTCAGAACCGACTCCGAAACTCCGAAATATTCGGGATCTTCCGGATTTCCCGGACCGGGGGAAAGAAGAATATGAGTCGGATTGACTGCGAGAATCTCGTTTAATCCGACTTCGTCTTGGCGAAAGATCGAAAGCCTAAAATTTCTACCTTCGGCACTTAACTTCTCCTCCAATAGGTGAACAAGGTTATATGTGAAAGAATCGTAATGATCGATAACGACACAACTTTTCATACAAAGAATTCCTCCATTGATTTTCTTACCGCTCTCAACTTATTTAGAATTTCTTGATATTCTAAATCTTCTACCGAGTCCAAAACGATTCCCGATGCCGCTCTCGAATACGCGGACGATCCGTTCCTGAAAAGACTTCGAATCAGAATGCAAAACTGAGAACTTCCGTCCAAAGAATAATATCCCATCACTCCGCCGTAAGGTCCACGTTCATCACCTTCCGTCTTACGAATCAACTTGATCGATTCTACTTTCGGAGCTCCCGTGAGAGTTCCCGCCGGAAAAACGGACGCGAGACCGGAAAAGGAATCCTCCTTTTCTCTTAAAATGCCGGCGACCTCGCTCGTAATGTGCTGAACGTGGGTGAATTTAAGAATTTCGAAATCTTTTTTGAGCCTTACCGTTCCGATTTCACAAACACGACTCAAATCGTTTCTGTGAAGATCGATCAACATAGAATGTTCCGCTCTTTCTTTTTCGTCTCTTAACAATCTCTTTGTAAGAATTCTATCTTCCGCATGAGTCTTTCCTCTCGGATATGTCCCCGCGAGAGGATACGTTTCAACGATCCGATCCCGATGCGAAAAAAGTAACTCCGGACTGGAGCCGAAGGTTTCCAATTCCTGATCCTTATAAAAGAAAAGATACGGAGACGGATTGTTTTTTCTTAACGAACGATAGATTGGAATCGAACTGCCTTTGATCTCAAATATTTCTTCGAAGCCGATCTGACACTGGAAGGTGTTTCCCGCCAAAATTTCGTCCTTTGTATTAAGGAACATATTAGAATATTCTTCTTTTGTTTTGGAATATCCCAAGGAGATCACTTTCGTCGTTTCGTCAATTCCGCACTTTTCGTTGATTAAATCGTTCAATTCGGAAAACCGATTTTCGAAATAATAAAAGTATTCCGCGTCTCCGGTGAGATGATCCAGGATCACTCCGTCCAAATACATTCCAAAGGAAAAAAGGGGAAACCCTTCCCTTGGATTCAAATTCGTTACCGGTTCGAAAAGATTCGTTGCGTCGTAGCTCAAAAAACCCACCAGACCGCCCGAATATTTTTTGGAAGTTTTTTTATTCGGGAAGAGTTCTTTCAGAGTTTCGTATGGATTTTTTACGGGGTACGGTTGGCCGTTTATTTCGAATTCACCAGGGTAACCGCGAAATTGAAAGGATGGGGAAAAGCCTAAAATCGAATAACGGTAATTATTCGGATATCCCGGATGACTTTCCAATAGGAAACATCCGGAATACTTTTTTGTTAAACGAAAAAGAAAATCATCTATTTCGTTTTCAAGGGGCGGAAACGGTAAGCTCGTCGGCTTCTCGGGGAGGGTGTTTAGATATTGTTTCAGATTTTGGATCCGATTCGACATAGTGAACTCCTGTAATTTCCGGAATCGTCCGGAATAGGTTCAGAATTTTTTCCGGTTGCCCGGTATGAATTGTAATGATGATATCCTGGGAATTGTTTTCTTTGTTGCGCCAAAGGCGCCAATCCTTCCAGTCGATCGATTTACGGGATAAAATTCCGATTAGACGAAGAATGGGCGAAGGTCCATCTTCCGAAGCGATATAATACGAATAATCTTCGTTTTTTCTTGAATCCATAAAATTCATATTCATGTTCTCCTATATTCTAAAATATCAATGTATCATTTCTCGATTCGCTTTTCCGGGTGGGACCATAGGAAGCACGTGTAATTCGGGAGAAACCCGCAAAACAACGAAGGAGGGACCCTTTTTCGAAAATACTTCGCTTAATAATTCGTAGGCGGAGGATTCTTCTTTGAGTTCGTAGGACGGAATCCCGAAAGAATATGCAATTTTTGCAAAGTTCGTAGGAGTTACGAATCGAGATGCCGAAAATCGGGACGAAAAAAATAGTTCCTGTTGTTGCCTAACAAGACCAAGATGTCCGTTGTTCATCAAAAGAATCGTAACGTCCAAATTCAATTCCCGAAGAGTATCCAATTCTTGAATATTCATAAGAATAGATCCGTCACCCGAAACACAAACGACTCTCTTTCCGGGAGAAACCAAGGACGCTCCGATCGCAGTCGGAAGTCCGAATCCCATCGTACCCAATCCTCCGGAAGTCAGAAGGCTTCCTTGTGTTTGAAAGGAATAGTATTGCGCGACCCACATCTGATGTTGGCCTACGTCCGTGGTAACGATCGCTTGATCGCCTAGAATTTCCGAAACGTTTCGTATTACGGAAAACGGATGGAGCGCGTTCTTTTCATCCGGAAAAGGAAGACCGTACAATACTTTTAGAGTCGCGATCCGATCTTTCCATTCTTCCAAGGAAGCCGTTCGTTGCGGTAACTTCACTTCCAATATCTGTCTTAGAAAATCCTCCGCGTCGTGTTTCAAAAAGAGATTCGGATTTTTCAATTTTCCGATTTCGGTCGCGTCTATGTCCACGTGGATGATCTTCGCATTCGGACAAAACTCGCTTAATTTCCCCGTGGCGCGATCGTCAAATCGAACCCCGAGCGCGATCAAAAGATCCGTTTCCTCCAAGGCCATGTTCGAGGCTCTGGAACCGTGCATTCCTAACATGCCTATGAACAACGGGTTTTGATCCTCGCAGATTCCCAATCCCATCAAAGTCGAAACGACGGGGAACGTCAGTCGCTCTTGAAGAATACGAAACAACTCGGCAGACAAAGGACGATTCAAACCTCCGCCGATGTAAAAAATCGGTTTAGAGGATTCCGCAATCATCTCCCGGAATCGTTCTATCCAAAAAGGATCCAATTTCTTAGTTATTTCACTTTTTTGAATATTCCAATACTTTGATTCTTTGTCCCGATCCCATTCGACTTTTCCGGATGCGACGTCCTTCGGAACGTCGATCCAAACCGGTCCCGGCCTGCCCTCCGTGGATGTGATCCAAGCTTGTGGAAGAATTTTGATAAGGTCTTCCGTCCTTTTTACTAGATAGCTTCGTTTGGTGATCGGAATGGAAAGACTCAGAGTGTCGATTTCCTGAAAAGCGTCCGTTCCGATCAGGGAAACGGGAACCTGTCCGGTGATCGCAATCAAAGGAACGGAATCCATCTTCGCGTCCGCAACCGCGGTGATTAGATTCGTCACACCGGGCCCCGAGGAGGCAAGACAGACCGCCGGCTTCCCGCTGGCCCGAGCCATACCACCCGCGATAAAACCGGCGCCTTGCTCGTGTTTGGCGAGAATATGTCGAATTTTACTTCCGTGTAACGCGTCATAGATGGGAAGACTCGCTCCTCCGGGTATTCCCGTGACGGTTTCCACGCCGGCGTATTCCAAAAATCGAATGATCAATTCCGCACCGCTGATTTCCATTCCGTATTCTTCCTTATAAAAAATGTTTTCAAGTATCGCTCATCAACTCAGGAACCGCCTTAAAATAAAAAAGCCTCCCCCGGCTTTACACCGGAGGAGGCTTTTCTTAGGATTGCGCCTGAAAGAAATCTCTACAGCGTAAAGCGAGGTCCCGGTGGCCAGACGACCACCACGAGCACGAGCCATACCATGACTGTGTTGAGATTTGCTTTTTTGTTCACGCGTTCGAGATTCATAAATGAGTTCTTTGCCAGCTTGCTTTCCTCTCCAATCGTCACGCAAGCAATTTTTTAAACGAACCAAGAAAATACGATCGAAACGGAATGAAACCCTACGCTTCGGTAGGAAACAACTTCTTACCTAACGAAAAACGGAATTCCTTCTCCGAGTGAGAATTCAAAGGTCTAAAGGGAAAGTTTGCTTTCAAGTTCGGATTCTATGATAAGAATTGGATCTCGCGCATACTCAAAATTTTAATCTTAGGAAAACGAAAATGGCACAAGTCACACTCAAAGGAAATCCGGTTCCGCTCGAGGGAAAAATTCCGGCGCCGGGAGATAAAGCACCCGAGTTTAAAGCGATCAAACAGGACCTTTCCGAATTCGGCTTAAAAGACTACGCGGGCAAAGTAAAAATTCTTGTGGCGGTTCCGAGTCTCGATACTGCGGTATGTGCTCTTGAAACAAAAGCATTCAATGAAAAAGCCGCGAATCTAAACGGAATTTCCACTCTGATCATCTCCGGAGATCTTCCGTTCGCGATGAAACGTTTTTGTTCCACGGAGGGAATCGATTCTCCAAATCTCGTGACCGGATCTCAGTATAGGGATTTTTCTTTTTCGAAGGCGTATGGTACACATATCGCGGAAGGACCTCTGAAAGGACTTTCTGCAAGAGCGGTCTTCGTCGTGGATAAGAACGACGTCGTACGTTATGTGGAACTCGTTCCGGAAATCGGCTCCGAGCCGAATTATTCGGCGGCCATCGAAGCGGCTAACGCGGCACTTTAATTTTCGACCCTATCCGGTCCGAACGGACCGGATATTAGATAAATAGTATATTATAATTTTTGTATTAACTTTAAAATTTTGGAAGAAACTAAACCTTGGTCTTTTTGCCAGAGTTTGGTGTGTTCCCCTCCGGAGATTCCCACGAATTCCTTGGGTTCCTTCGCAGATTCCCCCAGTCGAAGTCCGTGTTCGTAAGGAACGCCTGTATCTGCGTCTCCGTGAAAGATCAAAACCGGTCTCGGAGAAATCTTATCGATTACTTTTTCGGGAGACAATTCGTCGGTTTCCAGATTCCCTCTCCATTCGTAAAAAAATACGACCAAAGGTAAAAGCGGATATTTAGGAAGTCCGAAATCTTTTTTAGCGTTGAAAGTGATGACGTCGACAAAGTCTGCAAAACCGGAATCGAAAATACCGATCTTGATTTCCGGATTCTCTGCCATAAAAAGGATCGAAGTCGAGGAACCCATAGAAAAGCCGAGAATACCAAAAGACTTCATTCCTCTCTGTTTTGCATATTCGAGGGTCGCGCTAAGGTCTTTTCTTTCGTGAAAGCCCATGGAACTAAAAGACTTTTGACTTTCTCCACAATCTCTCAAGTCCGGAAGAATTACGTTGAGCCCTTGATCGTGAAACAATTTCACATAACGTAACCCTTCTCTTCTCGTAGCGCCACGACCGTGAATCGATAGAATCACCTTATCCGATTTTTTCGGAGCGGGAATCCACCAAGCGGAGATCTTCATCCCATCGGATGTGACGTATTCTATGTTCTCGAAGTCCAAACCCAAGTCCGTCTTAGGATCTCCGCAGAAGATATAATGGTCTTTCATACAACGATGTGGTTTTGGATGAAGAAGAACTCCGGAAAAATACCAGGCGCCTCCGAATATAAGGAGGATGGAAAAGAGAATCAATGCGAGTAAAATTTTTACTATTCTTTGTTTCATGATCCGACTCCAAACGTTTCAGTGATTCGTGCTGCGACCGGATCCGCAAAATTCTTATCCTATCCGTTCCAATTTGATAAAGAATCGTTTTCAACAGACGCGTGGAGAAGAATCCGAGAAGAATGAAAGATGGCAAGAACAAATCTCACGTCATCGTCTTTCAATCACGACCTTCGGGCCTGCGTCCAAAAGCGCCTCGGGAGCATCCTTCCAAGACGCGGTCAAAGTGGTAACTTTACACGGACAAAAATGAGGATAATCCGCCAGATGCAGCAAATCGTGTAACGTCGGTTGCACGTTTACCCTTCCAGTTTGAAACGTGACTCCCCTTCCATACATCTCCAAAAGAGGAATGGAGGTTTTCTTTTTGTAATAGATTCCCACGCTCGTACAATGTCCTCCCGGAAGAAGGGATCGAAGCGCAAACGTTAGTCCTTCTTCGTTCGCGCTCGCATCGACCGTGATCGGGTACTGAGTCGAAGGTTCCGGATATTTTTTTGAGAGAATCGTCGCTCCGAAACTTTCGGCGATCTTGATTCTTTGTGGATCGTCGTCCGCATACGTTACGGGAGAACCCATTGCTCGGGCGATCATAACCGAATACAATCCCACACTCTTTGCGCCACCTCCGACGACTAAGACGGAACTCCCTGGATTCCGTTTTAAAAACGGCCCAACCGTTCTGTAACCGTCCGGAATGTTATCGCTCATGCTTGCCGCATCCGAAGGAGAAAGAGACGCGGGCAAAGGAATGAGCATGTAATCCGCAAAAGGAACTCGAACCAAATCCGAAAAAGCGCCTCCCCATTGTTTTCCTCCCAGATCGCCGAATCCGTACATGGAACGCGGCGGAACGGAAGTGCAACTGTTCGTCAGACCCGCTTTACAACGATCACACTTTCCGCAGGCGATCTGAAACGAAACGATTACCGAATCTCCGGGTTTGACGTTTTTCACGCGATCCCCTACGTTCTTAACTTTGGCGACGAATTCATGACCGAAAGGATAAGGGCCTTTGAACGGAGCCTTTCCTAAAGCGGTATTGGAAATCAATCTATATGCATGATTTCTAATAAAGTGAAGTAACCTCCCTTTAAAAGGAGCTTCTCCACGTAAGATCCCCAAATCCAAGTCGCATCTTGCAACCGCGATCGGTTCCACCAAAGCGTCCTCGTCGGATTCCAGTCGAGGCTAGGGAACGTCCCACCATTCTAATTTTCCAGGACGAAGGAACATGAGTTGTTGCATACAATCCTCCATAGACCGCATAGTCTATTGAGAACAAATATAGCGACAGACCAGTCTGTCTACTTTATTTTTATGAAAAATCAGCTATGAAAATCGAGTTTTAAACTGCGATTGGTTCATTCGATTTCTAAGACCAAAACCGTATTTAAGCGGGGTCTCGAAAATAAATCCTGTCGGAGAAACGACAATCTTTTCGTAAAAATCGCGCGCCCCACCCTGATCTCGGGTGGTGGAGGCGGGTCCGTGGGAAAAATCGGGAGATTTCGCTTTATCACGGTATGAATCCTTTTGCAAGGCAATTCTCTCACCGAATTTCTGTCGGAACTCCTACAAATATTCCGATTCGGATCGATCCAACTCCACCGCTCCTTAACCTACGGAAAAAAAATTCCCTCCGGCAAAAGAAGAATCGTTCACGAGTAGGTTACCCAAAATGTGGGAACTCCTTCGTTTAAGTCTGCGGCCCATTCCTCGCAAAACTGAAGGGATTTCCAAGCGTGGACCCAAGTGGTAAAAAAGTTTTGTCGGATTCTGATTCTACTGATAGCGAACGGCGGCCAAAAATTAAAAATCCCCCGGACGTCGGACTGAAAGCCCCATTCCGGAGGATTGATTTCAAACGAAGAAATCGGATTCTAAATTCTTAGATCAAAAAGTTCTTCGTAAAAGCGACGAGCCTCTTCACAAAATTAGTGTAAGGTGGATACATCAATCCGATCGAGCTGAGCGGAGATTGATGGAGGACCGAACGTTCGTGTGAAAAGGCTTTGAATCCGAAATAACCGTGATAACTTCCGTGTCCGGAATGATTCACACCACCGAACGGAAGATTCGGATTCACGAGATGAAGAATCACGTCGTTGACCGCAACACCACCCGAAGACGTTTCTTTCAAAATCTTTTTGATCGAACGATTCTTCTTACCAAAGATATAAAGTGCGAGAGGTTTCGGCTTGGAATTGATCTTTTGGATCGCGTCGTCCAAATCGGTGTAAGGAATCAAAGGGAGAACCGGTCCGAAAATTTCATCTTCCATAATATTCGCATTTTCTGGAATGTTACTCAAAATCGTCGGCTCGATATAATTCTGAGACGCGTCCGTGTCGCCCCCCATTTCGATTTTCGCTCCCTTCTCGACGGCCTCGTGGATATAACCGGAAACTCGATTGAAGTTCCGATCGTTCACGATTCTACAAAAATCGAGATTGTCTTTGAGTGCCTTTCCGTCTTTCGTATAAAATTCTTTCACGACCGCTTTCGCTTCTTCTACGAACGGTTTTACGAGATCGTTCGGAATGAGGAGATAATCGGGAGCCACGCAGGTTTGTCCCGCGTTCAAGACCTTTCCCCAAACCAGTTTTTTAGCCGCAGTCTTGATGTCCGCGCTATGATCGATAATCGCGGGGGACTTTCCGCCTAACTCGAGAGTAACGGAAGTCAGATGTTTCGCCGCCGCAGTCATCACGATCTTTCCCACGTGAGTGCTTCCCGTAAAAAAGATGTGATCCAATGGAAGTTCCATAAGCGCGCTGGAAACCTGGTAATCTCCTTCGAACGCCGCCACTTCCTCTTTAGGAAAAACTTCCGAAACGATCTTCTGAACTAGATTCGAAGTAGCCGGAGTAAATTCGGACGGTTTGATGAGAACCGTATTCCCCGCGGCGATCGCGGCCGCGAGAGGAGCGATGATGAGGTAGAACGGATAATTCCAAGGTCCGATGACCAACACGACACCGCGAGGTTCGTAGAGTATCTGACTCTTCGCACCGAATAGGGTCATTGGAGTTTTTACGGTCAGAGGTTTCATCCACTTACGAACGTGATGAATCGCGTCATTGATTTCCGAAATGGAAGGCATGATTTCAGTAATGTCGACTTCTCTTTCGTTCTTGCGAAAATCGGCGTTCACCGCTTTTTCGATTTCCGGAGTATATTTGATAATCGCGGCTTTGAGTTTTTTCAAACGCTGAATCCGGTCGTTCGCGTTGGTCAGCTTCATGACCTTATGAAAATGTTGTTTCTGAAGTTTAAACACACGTTCAATTTCAGCCTTGTCCACTGCAGGAAGGGATGGAGTCGGGTTAGAATTCGGTTTTTTTACCGGAGATTCCTGTAAAGTTGGCATCGGAAGTAGCTCCTTAATCTATCTAGTTACAAACGTATTCTTTAGGGAATATGCCCGATCGGGCGGCCTCATTCTATCATCGGGGAAAGGGAAAGCAATTCTTTTTATCTGTCTTTTTCTCCGATTCTAAAATAGACCATATCGAAATCGGAATCGCTTCCGTTCGCTTGGGTAAGAAAACACAACGATCCTTTTTTATAAAACCGTTCGTTTGAAGGAATTCGGAGGCCAAAACCGAGACGATTGTTTTCGGAATACGAAACAATCACTGCGTGAAAGGAAGAATTGAATCGATCTTTTTAAAGAACTAGCTTCTTCCTTTGCGTTAGGCGTTCATTCTCATGGACCGGAACGATTCGAATTCAATCTCAATTTGTAGTCAAAGGGGATTTATGTCCGTCGAATTAAACTTGAGAAAAAGGAACTGAATTATAAGAATTTGCTTTTCCAGGAATTCCGGACCCGACGGAATAAATCGAAAAAAGCAAAACGAAGAAAACTTATAATTGAAATAAAAGCGAAATAAATTTAGGAAATATTTTTCCAAGAATTCAAACGAAGAATTCTTGATGACTTGACAAGAAAAGAACGCGTCCGGAAGAATTAAACAATATGAGCCAGACTAAAGCATTAGAATTACATCACCACCAAGATCTCGGCTTTTACAGCAATCTTAAAGATCTCAATCACCCTGTACAAGAGAACGCTCCGATTCACTATAAATTTCACAATCTTACGGAAAACGTGGATTCCGTTATCAGCAGAACGTTGGATCGTTATCTGCTTCAACTCGACATCATTTATGTTCGGGATTCCGTTTTCTCCGCCCTAAGAGAAACGATCGCCAATTCCATTAAAGCGAACATCAAAAGGATCTACTTTAGAGAACTCGAAGCCGATATCCAGAATCCGGAAATCTACAAACAAAAGATCTTAGGCTTTAAGAAAAAATATCTGGATAACAAGGAAAAATACGAAGAACTTCTTCTTCAAAACAACTTCGTCGTACTTGTCTCCTTTATTCACAACAAGGATATGATTCGAATTCGAGTGATGAATAACGTAAAACTCAGTCCGACCGAAGTTGAACGGATCAATCAGAGAATCGAAAAGGCGAAACAATACAACGACCTTGCAGAAGCGTTCCTCGAAGCGGGAGACGAAACTGAAGGCGCGGGTCTTGGTCTGATCATGTCCCTGATGATGCTCAAGAACGACGGACTCGCCGCGTCCTCCTACAAGATCGAAAGCCAAGGGAACAACACCAGCGTAATCATAGACATTCCTCTCAACATCAGTAAGGAAAATCTACAACTCCAAAAAACCCAGGACATTCTAAAGAATATCGACGGTCTCCCTACGTTTCCGAAATCGATCCAAGATATTCAGGCGATGATCGAGAGACCGAATTCTTCGATCAGTCAGATCGCCGAGGTCATCAAAAAAGACGTGGCTCTTTCCGCGAATATTCTAAAACTCGCAAACTCCGCCGCGTTTATACGCGCCAATAAAGTGGAATCTCTCGACAGAGCGATTCAGCTCATCGGCTTAAAAGAACTCAATCAACTCCTCTATTCTCTCGGAACAAAACAAATTCTCGAGGATAAGTTCCCCGCGTTCCTTACGATCTGGGACAAATCGAATCAGTGCGCTTTTTATTGTAAACTCATCGCAAATCGTATGACGCTCCCGAAAGACACGATCAGCAATCTAATGTCGGCGGCTTTGTTACACGACATCGGAGAGATCATCCTTCTTTCTCTGGAAGAAAGAACGATGAAAAGTATCGGAAAGATCTCCGCTTCGAAAGAGATCGCGTCCGCGGTTTCCATGGAAGAAGCCGCATTAGGAATCACTCATACAAAAGTCGGAGCTCTGATCGCGGAAAAATGGAACTTCCCGGACGTGTATGCAAAAGCGATGGAATATCATCACAGAGCCTTGCTCGTCGACGAAGAATTTCAACCTTATGTATTTCCGATTTACTTGGCCGATATGATGATCAAGATCAACAACGAAGAAGCAAAATACAGCGAGATTCCGGAAAAGATTCTCCAGTATTGTAAGTTCGGCACTTCGGGCGATTTCCATTCGTTCCGGACGAAGTCACTTGAAAGTTTTCTAGCAAGTTCTCGTTGACAAAGTCGTCGTGTGAAAACCGCGACGATACAAAATGAATTTTGAATCGATTTCTTCTTCATTCTTTTATTGAATAAAAGTCCGGAATTGGTCATTTAACGAACCGGTCTTTCCATGTCGTTTTATACCTGTTCGCTTAACAAAATAAGCACTTCGGTCTATTGTTGTTACTCCTTAACTATGCGAGAATAAGACTCGTTCAGGCGAAAGCCGGAGGGTTTTTTATGAGAGGTATTTCAAAAATAGCGAGTTTGATTCTTACGGGGTTTCTCCTTTTGGGTCTCAATGCCTGCACGAACTCTCAGGATCCGAATCTCCTTTGGCTCCTCAGCGCGACACAACCGAATCCTTCCCCTGCTCCGGACGGAGAACAGCCGTTCAGCATCGTAATCAACGACGAAACGGCGCCCGTGGATTTCGTTTTCGATACTACGAAAACCGTAAACGTAAACATCCAGGTTTTAAGTCCGGATTCGCCGATTTCGGGAAGTTTAGTACAAATTTTTAATATAGATAACACCGCACAAAAATCCGTTTTTAGAGCCGTAACCGCGGAAAACGGAGAGGTCAAAGGTAGTTTCACGATCGACGAAGCGACTCGCAAGGTCACTCTGAAAGTGGAAGCCTTCGGTCAACTCTACGAAGCGGAGATCCAAATCATCAATTCGTTTAGTATTTCCCGGAAAATCACCGTGATCATCAAAGGAAACAACGTCCTTCTTCCGGATACGGACGGAGACGGAATCGTGGACCGAGATGATACGTATCCGAACGATCCGACCCGCGCGAGCACGTTTCGTTATCCGGCGAACGGCTATTATACGATTTCCTACGAAGACTTATTTCCGAATCAAGGGGATGCCGACTTCAACGATTACAATGTAAGAGTGGTTTTTGAAGAGGATTGGAACGCAAAAGGAGAAGTTGCAAGAGTTCGCGCAAAATATACACACGTCGCAAAGGGCGCCGGTTACAACCATACTTTGCATCTTACGATTCCGGGAGCGGCCGTTTCGTCTTATTCCTTAACTCGTTACGCGTATGACGGAACGACCGTGGAGAATACGTTTGCGGGAAACAATACTACCATTCAGGCGCTCGAGATTCTTCCCAGATCGAATACTACGATTCCTTCTTCGAATACTTCTCGATCCAATCCTACTTTCAAAATCGGAAAGTCCGCCGCATTGGAAGTCGTCTTACAAAGTGCGATCAATCGTGTCGCCTTAGGCGCCGCTCCGTACGATACGTTCCTCAAGGTCATCAATACGAACCAAGAGATTCACTTTCCGAGAAGATACTTTGATTCCAACGGAAAAGACATCTATTTGGATTCCACCGGATTTCCTTGGGCTCTTTTGGTCCCAGGAAATTTTCTTTGGCCTTATGAAAGCACGGATATTCGTAAATCGTATCCTTCTTTCAAATCTTGGTATGAATCGATGGGAAATCTCCATGCGGATTGGTATCTTTCACCCGTACAATCCGAAGTCTTTCCTCCTTCGAACTGAACTCATTTCCCCGGGATTTTCTTCCCGGGGCTTCTTTTTTTCTTTTCTTTCTTTCGATCGCGTGAGATGCTTCTAAGCTCGTATGACCGATCTGAAAATGAAGAAGCGAAAATTTCCCTCTTCCGTTCCTTTGGAATCGGGTTTATCTCCTAAATTCTTTTTGAATCTCTTAAGAGAAATCGCCCCGATCGTAGCGGTCGACGACAAACGTACCATTCTTTTTGCAAACGAATCCTTTCGAAAAGAATTCGTGGGAAGTTCGAGAAGTGTGATCGGTAAGAATTTATTTCGTGTTTTCGGACTGAACCCCGTGGATCAGGAAGAAATGGATTCCAACATTCATCTTTCCAAAAGGGGAAAGGTGCAGAACCAAGAGTTTCGAAAACAAAAAACATATTACGGTTATTCCGTATTTCGTTTCGGGGAAAGCATCGGTATCATTCTTAAAAACATCACCGAAAACAAACGTCTCGAAAAAAAGATCGCGAACCTTCACACAAAACTTCTTCAATCCCAAGAAGAGGAAAGAATTCGTCTTTCCCGTGAATTGCACGACGGAGTCGGTCAGACAATTCTCGCGGCCAAACTCAACTTCCAGGCCTTCAACCGAAATCCGAAAATCTACGAAGCCCAATTCGATACGGGACTTCTTTTGATCGATAAAGCGAGCCAGGAACTCAGAGACATTTACACGAATTTACATCCGTCTACTCTTCGTGAAATCGGTCTGGAAGCCGCGATCCGCGCCTTGAGTTCGGATTTATTTCAGCCTATGGATGTGGAATCGGAATTGGAACTCAATCTAAAACAAGAACTCCAACCCACGGTCGCCAATCAGGTTTTTAGAATCGTTCAGGAAATTTTTCAGAACGTGATCAAACATTCTCAGGCAAAGAAAGTTTATCTCAAAATCCAAATCAAAGGAAGACAATTGTATCTGGACGCAAAGGACAACGGAATCGGATTTCAAGAAAGAAAAGTAAGAGCTCGCTCCTCCGGTTTTGGACTTGAAAATATTAGAAGAAGAGTGGAAGATTTAAATGGTAAATTTAAGATTGATTCTTCCGCGGGAAAAGGAACTAAGTTTATCATTCGTATTCCTTTGGAAAAAAGCAAAAATACAACGACCAAAAAAATATGACACCTCTAACAAAAATATTCTTAGTCGATGATCACGCCATTCTCAGAGAAGGGCTTAAGATGATTCTTTCCGGACAACCGGGTTTGGAAATATGCGGAGAATCCGGAGACGCAGAAAAGGCGCTGGATCAAATCGGCAAGTTGAGTCCCGATCTTGTCATCACGGACATTTCGATGCCGGGCTTAAGCGGAATCGATTTGGTGAAAAATCTGAGAAAACATTATCCGAACATTCGAACCATCATTCTCTCTCGTCATGATAACAAGGAATACGTTCAAAAATTACTCGAACTCGGAATCAACGGGTACGTTCTCAAAGACGACGCAGGCAACGATCTTTTGAGAGCGATCGAAGCCGTTCACAAAGGAGAAACCTATTTAAGTCCGGGTATTACCTCTCATTTTCTTTCCGGCTTTGTAGGCTCGGGAAAACCGGGAGAAGACAACCAAGATGCGAAGAAGGCTTTTTCGGTTCTTTCGGATCGGGAAAGAGAAATTCTAAAATTGGTCGCGGAAGGCAACTCCAACGAATCGATCGGGAAAATTTTGAGAATTTCTCCCGCAACCGTGAAGGTCCACCGCGCGAACATCATGAAAAAATTAGACCTTCATAAAGTTGCAGACTTAGTAATGTATGCGATCCGCGCGGGTTTGATCGAATCCTAGTTTTTTTGAAACGGATCTCCTTCAGTCGAAATTGTGAAGCGTAGACATTGATTCCAAAGTTTTTTTTCACAAGTCGATTTGGATCGGAGCACGAGAAAGACTTTCAAAGATTCTCCAGCGCCTTTCTCGTTTCGATCCTTGCCGGGACGAATGTCCGATTTTGAGTTCGAGACAACGTTTGCGAAATGAATTCAGATTCGATCTTAGATCAATATCCGTTTCTTCTCGACCTTCCTGAACCGATTCGGAACGAATTGGATCTCCAAATGTTGCTGATTCCTTCCCACGAACAAAAAGAAAAAATCCGAGGTTTGGAGGAAAAAACGAATTCGTTTATCGTCCTCTACAAAAAGGATTACGAGCCGAGGGGAAAACATCTTTGTAAGACGATTCGCTCTGCGGAACTGGAATCAGATCAATTGAAATCGATCTCTCAATTTGAACTGGAAATCCAAAAAGAGACCGACCTCATAGTAGTCGCGTATCACAAACCCGTATTATTTTTTTGATAAGAATCCGTTTTGATTCTCATCTTTCCCAATGTTTCGATCGTTTTCCGATCGATTTTCAAACTTGCCTGAAAATCCTTTTTTTCAATCCAATCAAAAATTTATGGGAATTCTGACTTTCTTTGCGGTTGATAGGTGTATCTCCTATGGGTTTCATCCGCTTTTTTAGTCAAGCACCTGAGTGCTCGATTTCTTACACCCAAGGAGCGGACTTTCCTTCGAGCTTAGAGTATATTCTTACGTAGAAAAATTAAGGAAGAATCGATAAACTTCATGAAACACAAAATCCAAGAATACTTTCAAAGAACCATACACATCTTTCAATGGGAGGCACCGGCGTGGATTTGGTTCCTAAGTTTATTCGGGGCCATTCTTGCATTGGGGGTCACCTCCTACGGTGTAGTCGAGGTCGTTCTGCGCATCACGGGATCTCATTCTGAGTTCCTCATTTATTTCGTTTTTGGAATCATTGCGATCCTCTTTGTAGCCCTTTTTTCTTTGATTCTTTACGTCATTTTTCCATCCTATAAGGAATTTTTAATATTTACTTTAATTCTATCTTCGATCTGTTTTTCCGTAAATTCATACGTTCTAAATCATGAAGTATTCCCGCCCTTTACGGAAAGAACCGTATGGTCCCTGTGGATCGCATTCCTATTGTTAGGCGCCTCACTCTTTATCGATAGGATTCCGAAATCGATTCTTCCGTTCTTTCAGCCGTTTCTTGTATTGGGCGCTTTTATGTCCGTCGCTTTCGTCCTCGTCTTGGCTCCGTTAATGGCGTTTAGTTGGGCCCTTGTTTGGATGGCCGGACTCGGATTTTTACCTTACGGCCCGTTATTCTCGATGATCGCTTTTGGATATGCAATTTTTCTAATTCATTCTAAACTCGAGAATGGAAAAAGAAGAATTTCGTTTCTTCTGATCTCGGTTTCGGCCTTGTTCCTTCTGGGTTATTCTTCTTATTTTTTTATTCAGTGGAATCACGCGGAAACGGTTCTTACAAAACCGGAAAGTCATCAAGGTCACAATCGAATCGACGCAGATCTTCCGGATTGGATTCAAAAAGCCGCAAGACTCCGCACAAACCACGTTACGGAAATGGTGTTACAACCGGATCGAAGATCGCAGATGGGTTTCTTTGCCGCACAAAGCCAGTTCGATCCATTGGCCTACTTTGCGTCGCAAGGTTTTCTTTCTTTGTTTCGCGCGGATCCACGAACTCGAATCATTCCCGAAGACGCCGGTAAAATTCTCCACCTTCTTTTCGGCAGATCACACGCCTATCTGGAACGCCTTTGGCGGGGGAATTCTTTGATCACGACGGATATGGATTCTCATGTTCAAGTTTATCCGGATCTTAGGGTTTCTTACACAGAGACGACGATCTCGATCTATAATGAAAATTCCTCTTCCGATCGTTCCTTTCTACCGTTCGGTTCGATGTTCGCGACTCCGGAAGAGGCGATCTATACGATCACAGTTCCGGAAGGTAGTATCTGCACAAAACTTTCACTCTGGGTAAACGGAGAAGAAAGACCGGCGCGGCTAACCTTCAAGTCAAAGGCGCGTAACGCGTACGCGACGATCGTCGGTGTGGAAAGAAGAGACCCTTCTTATGTGGAATGGTTGGACGGGAATCGACTTCGACTTCGTGTATTCCCGGTGAATCCGCAAGATTATCGGATGGTAAGAATCGGAATCGTATCTCCATTGAAATCGAACGGAAAGACCTTATCTTACGAACGAATTCGTATCGAAGGTCCGGTCTCCGACTTTGCCGATCAGAAAGTAAACGTGGACCTTTTCACTTCGGAGAAAATCGATCTCGAGTCTTCGGGAATCTCACTCAAAGAAAAGATCGTTCCCGATTCTCAAGTGCGTCAGTGGACGGGGAAAACCGGTTTTCTTGGTTGGTCCTTTTCTTTTCCTGAAACTCCTACAAAAGGATTCGTCTCAGCAGGAGGAATGTCATACAACGTTCTTCCCGAACAAAAAGAGTCGATTTCGTTTCAACCAGATGGAATCGTCGTCGTCCTTAACGAAGCCTATTCCAGATCGGAATGGAAGAAGTTGGTGAAGAATTTATACGAGTATAAACTTCCGATTACGATTCTAACGAACGAATGGTTTCAGACAAAAGATTCCGAAAAAGCGATCCGTTATTTGGAAGAATGTGAAATTCCGTCATTCAATCTTTTTCCGTTACATCTAACGGAAATTCTATCCAATCAAAACATCGGTAAAAATCCTCTCTGGGTAGTTGCGGGTGAGAATCGGTCGGTTCCATTCGGAGAACTTCGCGGGTCGGAACGATTCGAAAATATGCAACGGAGTGCCAATCGTCGAACGGAAATTCCCAAGATCGCGATCGTTAACGGAGTAAAATCGGAATACGTCGCGAGTCTCGTCGATCTAGAACAAATGGATCCCGTTGCGGAAAATGAAACCGAACTTTTCGAAATTCTAAAAAACAAAAAAATCTCCTTACCGATTCAAAACGAAAAATTCATTTCCCTGCCTTATGCTAAATTAACGCTCGAGAAATCGGACCGTACGGAGGGGAAACGTGCAGGCGCGGATCTTTTGATACGAATGCTCATCCAGAAAAAAATAATGCGACAACTCGGAAAACGATTCTTCGATCGGGACTTGGAAAACCAAGATCTGGTGGATCTGGCTCGGGACGCGATGGTAGTATCGCCCGTCTCCTCCCTCATCGTACTCGAAAGCGAAGACGACTACAACCGTTTCGGAATCAAATCTAGATCTTCCTCTCTCGGTCAGAGCAAACTCGAAGCTCCCGGAGCCGTTCCTGAGCCGGGAGAATGGATTTTGTTCTTTTGTATCCTAATCGGATTTATACTTTATCTTCGATTTCAAAAATCGCATTCCTTTTTTTGAATGTGTTTCCGAATTCGAGTGAATTGAATGTCTGCGTCTCGTAAAACGATTCTTTCTATTTTCGCGTCGATCGGAGTGTGTTTGATTCCGTTGGGTTTGGTAGGAAGGGGATTACTTAGCATTCGTTCTACGTTTGAGTTGTATCCGCTTCTTTTTTTACCGCTTTTTCTTGGTAAAGAAAAGAAGCCGACAAACGCCTGGCTCTTTTTGCCGGGCTCTTCTTTCGTTGTCGCGGGAATTTTTTATCAAAGATTGAGTCTCGTTTGGATCGGATCTTTTTGGAATCTCCTCGCGCTTCTCCACGGAAGCGGAATTCGTTTTACCTGGCCCGCTCCGTTTTTCGTATTCGCAATTCCACCGATCACCGGATTCGGCTCTCTCTTTTTGGGATTTCAACTTCGATTGCTCGTAACAAAATGGAGCGCTTGGTTTTTGCGCTTTTTCGATCCGTCCTCTTCCGCTCTTGGAAACCAGATTTTTTACTACGGGATGCCGTTCACCGTCGATAAGGCCTGCGAAGGAATGAAAATGGGTCTTGCCTCGCTTCTTCTCGCAGTCGCCTTTTTACTTCGTTCCGATCGCAAAGGTGCGGCGTTGATTTCAATTCTTGCGATTCCTCTCTGGTTTTTTTCCAATTGGATCCGAGTTATTGTATTAGTTCTTTTTAATATTCCGGCCGCATCCTGGAGACACGAGTTCGTGGGAACGATATTTTTTATCTGCGGAGTTGTTATTCCTTTGGGTTTGATCGCGCTCTTTTTCCCGAAGTCTTCCGATAACGAGTCTTCATCCCTTTCCCGAACGATTTTGAAATTTCCCCCAAAAACTGCGTTGTGGCTTCTTCCCGTATTGACAGTCGCGTTTCTCTCGCGAGATTTTTATATTTCACCGAAAACGCACACTTGGCCGCGCAAAATTCTCTCCTTCGAATTGGATCCTGATTCGACTCGAGAAGACTCTCGAATCGCAACCTATCGTTTCGAAAAAAACTATCTGATCCTAAAGCGTGATCTGTTTGCAATCGGAACGGGACATGATCCAAGAATTTGTTTCGAGGCCGTCGGTTTTTCATTCGTGGAACAAGGAGAAGACGATGGAATTCAGAAAGCCCGGCTCAAAAGTCCTTCGGGAGAAGAACCGACTCTTTTGTGGTGGTATTCGATTTCGGAAAAACCCTATTCGGATGAACTCAAAGGTGATAAAAAAACCGCGCCACACAGAGCTTCCTCCACCGGCGATTGGCGATGGAAACGTTTTCAAGGATCAGATGTGATACAGTGGAATTTATACGGACCCGAAGAAAAGGAGCTCCGAAAAATCTTAGAATCTCTTTCCAATCCTCCGCTTTAACGAATCTCGTATACATCGTCGTTTATCAAAGTTGTTAAACGATTATTGATCCCAATCGATGCAGAAGGTTCCCGTACCGGGATGGTCCTTTCCACCCATACACGCAATCTTCGGTTCGCAGGATTGAATCAAGGTGCTCATATGATTGAGCGCAAATTCCTCCAAGGTATTTCCGCATGGAGTTACAAACAAACTCTGCTCGCAAAAATCGACGTCTTTTTCGAGATAAAGCGCCCCTTTGTCAGGAATGACAGAAGAAAATCCTGCGACAACTCCGGTAAGAATCGAACCCAAAAGATCGGTCTTTGTCGATGGAATCTGAGACGGATCAACCGGAAAACATAAAAGTAGTTTCCATCGGATCGCCGAAGATTTTCGATCCTCGAAAGTATCTTCAGTTACCAACTGCGGTCCGTCGATCCCGCTACATCCGCAAAGGAACAAAAGGAACAAAAGGAACAAAAGGAACAAAAGGAACAAAAGGAACAGAATCCTCGGGAAAAAATTGCGTTTCATAGAATGCAAAACTAAAAAGGAAAATCGGATCGGCCAGTCTTATTTGAAGTTTCCTATTAAATTCTATCCAACTTTCCTACATTCCCAAAAAGAATATTAGAATTACAGTATTCCCTAATTTACTGTTTAGATGAGATTGTAGAAAAAAGATTCATTTCTCAAAAATCAAAATGAATCAAAATTCGTTCCTTCCCGAAGCGCGGGAACAAAAAGAGAACCGATCGTAAGGAATCACGTTAGACGATAGATAGATACTGAATTTATTGTCGTACACAGACTAATTTTTTTGCTACGTTGCAAGGATCCGAAAAACCGCCCGAGTTGATCGCATTCGCATTGGTTACGGCGCCGGCTCCGAATTCACCGGTGGAACCACCACTTCCATCGGCCCAATTATTGCACGTATCACCCACGCTGATCGTCCAGTCGTTCGCTAATCCAGTCCACCATAGGTTTGCCGCACTCGAATCGAAGAACGATACGATCGGAAAGATCGCAATTCCTGCCGAGTTTGTAGTAAAGGCTTTCACCGGGTTCGCCACCGTGCCTCGATAATAATCTCGATTAGCGAGAAGAACCCAATTCGAATTCTCCGCGCTGTTTGTACAGTTTGCGGTCGCATTGCAGGCTCTTCGAATGGGAGCCAAGTTGGACACGATCAGAGCTTTATAGTCTGCCCCTGCTCCGGGTAAAGAAGCGAAGTTTGCATTTTTCTCGGCGCTACAGACGGAATCCGCTCCGGTTACTGTCCCAGCGCCCAATAGTCCCGAGTAGGTTCCGGTAGTCACAAAAAGATATTTGAAGGCAAGATTCGGGTCCGAAGAACTGGAAGTTTGAGAACTAGCGTTCGTATTTAATAGCGCCAAAAACAAAGCGCCCGAATTTAGATCCGGAAAAGGAGCGGAACAGCGCGAAATAAAAACAAACAAAACTATATATTTATATTTTATAATATACTTAATCATTTCGTCCATAAATCCTCCGATCTTTTGGATCGCAGAATTCACTCGAATTCTTTTCGAAAACTGATCTCGACTCTTCCCAAAGAAAAGAGCGAATTTGTTTGTGAACTTGGGTATGCCCATCTTGTGCTGTATTCCGGTTTTGATTCTATCAGAACGGATGTAGATTGAAAAGAACGTTTTTCCAACCAGACGTTCAAACCATAGCTCAAAAGGGCTAATACGCCTATACTCACCTGATTATTTTGATGTCGATCGTATTCTTTTTTGTCCTCTTCCCTCTGATGAAGAAAGAAATAACTGACTGGAAGCGGAGATGTCAAGGCAACTAACGTTAAAAAGGCGGAATCGTTCGTGCCTGATTGAGAAAGTGAATTTCCGGCAGCTCTTTCCGCGTTACCCGCAACCGCGAGAGCGCCGAACCAGAAAAAGACCAGGGACGCTCTACCGTATTCCTTTTTTTCCAAAGGAAGTAAACCCGGAATTAAAACCTTCCACTGAGAATTCCCCGCATGCGCTTGTTTCTTCTCGGCATCCACCACACTTTTCGGGCGATCCTGCTCCACGACGAATGCGGACCACTGACTCCAAGAAGAAGGTTTTCCAAATCGATTGAGCGCTGAAATTCTAAATTCGTATTCTCCTGCAGGAATCTTAAATTCCAAGCTGTTTACGGAAATTTTTTCTTCCATAACGAGCGTATCTTCGAGAGATTTCTTTCTGATTTCGATTTTATAACCGTTACTCCCCTTTACTTCGTTCCATTCTATATAATACGTGTATTTCTTATCTTCCGAATATGCAGAATTACTAATAAACAGGCAGAACAGTAACAGAAGATTTGCGCACAATGATCTCAAACGTTTATTCTCCTTTTTTTCCGCTGGCCTTCGCTTCCGGAGCCGCTAAGTCTTCTCTCAACTCGATCCTAAATTCCGATCGAACTTGGCTGGAATCGTTTCCATCCTGTGACAAGGACCAAGAGAATTTTCCCACATCCAAAACGCTGAGGTCCGTCAGACGAAATGATTCTCCGCTTACGCTTCGTTTTAGAATCGATTCTCCCTTTGTTCCGTACAGGGTTAGACTCCATTTTTGATCTCGAGAAGTGGTTCCGTGTTTCCATCGGAATACAATTGAATTTTGCCCTGTCATATCGACCACTCTGCCTTTGATTGGAAAAACCAAAACCGGGAGACTGGACACTTCCTTTGGAAGCTGATTTTCTTTTTCTTTCGATTCTTCTTTCGGAACCGTTTTTGTTTCAGGATTTGTTTCCGCGGAAAGCAGTTCTTGCGGAACGGATTCGTTTTTCTCCACCTGAAAGGATCTTGTTTCCGAAATCGATTCCGTTCCCGGCAAATTCGAAAACGACTTTACCCTCCAGTGATATTTCCCTGCGGAAAGTGGAATCGAAATCGAAGTTTTAAACACGGTCAATTGCCGCAGACCCTTTTTGAAATCGACGGATTCCGAAATTTCAAGAATGTATCCCGTGGCTAAACGGGAAGGTTTCCATCGAAAGGATTGAAGAGAACTTCCTTCTAGCAAAGTATTTTTTAATGGGAAGAGAAGAGTCACGGGGGGATTCGGAAGAACTCTAAATTTTCTGGTCTCGGAATTTTTCTTTCGATCGGAAGACAATATTCTCCAATAATAAATACCTTCAGGAAGATTCGTATCCGCCGATTCCCCTTTGATTTCTTTTTTAAGAATCAGCGGGGAAAAATTTCGATTCAAAGAAATTTCTAAAAATCCGGATGCCGCGCCGTTCGAATTCCAACGAAAGGAGATTTTCGCCTCTCCCGAATCGGGAAAAATTCGATGATTGTCCTGCGGTTCTAAAAGCTCCCATTCTTCCCGAAACTGAGCGAAAGATTCGTTTACAAACTTCGCTTTTTCTCCTTCTTTGAGAACGACACTTTCCTTGTTCGAACCGATCCATCGCAAACTCCCTTTTGTGGATTCTACGACGTTCTCTTCGCCGCTTTCTCCTCGCGTTAGGCGAAACAGAGCGGATTGGTTTTCCGATTTCAAAGTTGTTTTTCCGGATGTTAGGGTCACCGGTTTTTCGGATTGAACTCGAACGGAACCTTCCTCCAGTTCCAATAGTTCCTCATCCTCTTTTAAGTTGATCACGATCATCGATCTCGGATCAAGTTCGAATTTTGTTCCGGATGAAAGAGTGATCACCGCTTCCGATAACTCATCGGTTCTCACCGAATCGTGGTTAAAGATCGGAAAATTCTGCTCCACATCCTGCCAAATCATCCGATCCGAAAATTTTCTCTGAGCGGTTCTATATTTAAACGTGATATTTCCGACGGTTTCCTTTCTCCCTTCTCCGAAATCCGCCGTATCTTCCTTCCAAAAAAGAAAAAGGGAAATCGAAAATACGAATAGAGACAACGCTCCTACTTGGATTTCCTTTCTGAATTTGGAGTAAAGTTTCATGCTAAAGACCGGGAAGGTGATTCTGGGTCCGGAATGCCGCATAACGTGCGCAATTCTTCCAAGGATTTAGGACAATCCTGATCGTCTTTCCAACCTAATACGGCGTAAATGCTCTGCGGTTTTTCCTTTCCTCTTATCCAAACGGGAGGAAGTTCCACGAATTGAAAATAATCCTTTGCTTGAAGATAAGTGCTTTCGGAAATCAAGATGTCCGTTCCGAATTCCTTGTTTAAGTATTCGATCCTGGAAGCGAGATTGACCGTATCTCCGATCACGGTGAACTCTAATTTTTTTTCGGAACCGATCTGACCGACGATCACAGGACCAGAATTGATTCCGCAACCGAATCTCGTAAACGGACGTCCGATCTCTTGTCCTTGCCGATTGAACTCGATCAAAGCTCTTCGCATTAGTAAGGCCGCGTTGATAGCATTCTTAGGTTCGTTTCCGTCGTGAACGAGCGCGCCCCAATGGGCCATAACCGCGTCGCCGATAAACTTATCCACGATTCCTTGTGTGAGGTAAATACATTCCACCATCTCAGTGAAATATTGATTCAAGAATTCCACGACTTCTTCCGGTTTCATCTTTTCGGACATCCCGGTGAAATTGCGAAGATCTGAAAAGAAAACCGTGACTTCCCGATTCTCTCCGCCCAATTTCAGATCGGACGACAACGCTCTTTCTGCGATCTCCTTGTTGACGAACTTACCGAACGTATCTTTGATCTTCTCCCTTTCTTCGAGACCTCTCGCCATTCGCAAGAATGAGTTTGTAAGAACGCCGACTTCGTCGTGGGTCGTAGGTCGAATGTCGACCGCATAGTTTCCCTGTTCTACCTTGCGAGTCGCCTGCAACAGTTGTATGATCGGAATCGTAAGCGATCGCGAAAATACAAAAACGACAAAGAACGCAACCGATAAAACGGAAATCATGATCAGAAGATTTTGTCTTCTGATCTTATATACAGCCTCGAACGCGAGATCGGCGTCTAACGTGGAAATGACACCAAGGCCTCCTACTTCCAACTGTTGATAGGAGCCCAACACTTCCCTTTCTTCAAAGTCGAAGCGCTGTGAACCGTTATCGGACGGACTTCGAAGCATGGTTTCCACAAGGGGATATTTTTTATAATCCTTATTGGAGATCGCCTCCTTATCGTTCGAGTGAGCGATCAAATTACCGGAAGAATCCACGACGAGCATCTGGAAAAAATCGGTTTGACGAACCGCGAGAAAAGAATCCAAAAACTCCGTCGCAGAAAAGACCAAACCCGAAATTTCTGTCCCATTGGAGACGGGCAAAAGAACCGCAACGGCGGGAAAACCGAACTCGGAAGAAACATTCAAAACTTCTAATGTTCCGGAAAGTCGAGAAGACGCCTTTTCCAAGGATGCTTTCAGCGCTTCTGGATCGGGGACTCCGGTGACGGAATTATTTTTTAAGAATTTCAGATTCCAAAAAAGGGAGCTGATTTCTCGAACGGATTCACCGGGTTTTAATTTAAAACGAACATAGGCGACTGCGTTTCCGTTCGCACGGAAGAATTTTTCGGATTCGATAGGACGAAAGTCTTGGATCTTCAAGGTCGCTTCTTTCAGCCTTCCGCTAAGTTGAAGTCCGGTCAATCTCGCGAGGGAAAGGTTATATTCCTGGATAAGAATTTCGCTGTATTTCCGGAAGAAGTATGTAGCCATCGTAATCATAAGACTCATACTGATCATGATGATCGCTGAAACGATCGAAAGCAACTTCACACGGATCGTAAACCGGGAAGGACGAAACGGTTCCGCTTCCCGATTATAAGAATGAACCGCGTGGGGATGTTTTAGAAAATCATGATATTTTAATTCTAAATCTTTTGCAAGTCCGTGTCCCGTCCAAACCAAACACGCGGACGGTTGAGGTCGGTTTTTTAAAAAATTGAAAAACTTCTCGGACGATTCTCCGATTCCGGAAAGAATTTTGTCGCTATCACCGGAAGAGATTGTAAAACCGCCGTGTTTTAGATCTCTAACGAGTTTAGGAAAGTCGTGCGACTTTTTGAGACGTTCGGCTTCCCTCGAAGGAAGACAAAAAACGATCTCACGAATTCCGAGAGCGAGTTTTTCCGAAATCAGACTTCGGATTAATAAATCCGGGTCTTCCGAATCCGAGTGCAGGTTCGGAAGTTCTTCCCAGAGAATTCTTTTATTCGACTTTTTTGTGAAACGATCAAGCAGTCTGGACATCCCTTCCCTGTTCTCCTTAATTCTGGAGTAGATTGGAGATGTTTTTTATCCTGTCATCCTAAAATCGCGATTTCGCGGAGAAGACATAGTTATCGAATCTCTTTTTGACCGAAAATCGACACACCAAAGTCAAAGTTCGAAGTAGGTTTCTATTATTTTTTTCGAACCGACTCCCATTCCTTTCTCGCTTTTTGGATCCAACCCGGAATATCCTTTTCCCATAATACCTGTACGTCGTGATCATAGTTGAGATAAAGTTTTCCATCTACAATCTTCCATTGTTTCGGATCGATAGAGACCTTTTCACCGAATGCGACTCCGTAAGCGCAGTAACCGCCGAATTGCGGCGCATATTGATCTGGATGTTCTTTGAATAATTTTAAATTCTCAGCGGAGGAGAATCTCCAATCGGCATCCATCCAACGATATTGGAATTCTTTCCTGCCTTCAATCGGTTTTCCTAATGTAAAGTAAGCCACAGGATCGTAACCGTTGATCGCCAAATCTTTCCAAAACGTCTTGTTGATCGGAGACGCACCTATTGAAAAACCGAAAAGGACGATTAGAATCGATAGAATTTTTTTCATCTTAGCCTCGTCTTGAAAATTCGGAATTCGATTTAAAATGTTACACCGAACTCCAATAAACGGATTTGGTCTTGCATACGGTAGATTTCCTTAAAAACTGATCCTATGGATTGGAATGTCTTACAACCCTGGTTTTCAAAAGAATTCTTTTTGGAATTAGGAACTTCCGCGGGCGTTTTTATCTTCGTCTTATTTTTAGGTTACCTATTCGGGGATAGAATTATTCCGAGGCTTTCGGGGATTCTCTTTCAGAATAGAATCCAGAATTCACATCCGCTCTATAAGGCAGGAAGAAGAATCATAAGGCTTCTCTTTTTTCTACTCGCGTCTTATCTTTTTCTACGCTTTCTAAAACTGTCTTCCAACACGGAAGAATTCGTCTTTTTATCCTTTAAGATTATCTCAATCATTCTACTTACCTTTTCCTTGGTTCGTTTATTCTCTGCCGTGTTCGAGACCTATTCGGAAATGACCGAAGGACTTCTTTCCTCCGCTTCCATCATCAGCAACGTGATCCGAATCACGTTATTCGCCATTGGAGTTCTACTGATTCTTCAATCGCTTGGAATTTCGGTCGCGCCGATTTTAGGAGCGCTCGGAGTAGGAGGTCTCGCGGTCGCGTTAGGTTTACAACCGACCTTATCCAATCTATTTTCCGGTTTGAGCATACTCATGGGAAAACAACTCAAGAAGGGTGATTAGGTCCGATTACAAGGGGACGGTTTGGAAGGTTACGTGCAGGATATCACTTGGCGATCCACTACGATTCGAAGATTTAACAACAGCACGATCGTGGTTCCCAATTCGGTGATGGCTTCTTCCGTGTTTACGAACTTCGACCTTCCCAGCAAGGAATTATCGATTACAATCGAATCGGGCGTTTCGTTTCAGAGCGATTTGGAGAAGGTAGAATCGATCTCGATCGAAATCGCTAAGGACGTTTTAAAACAATTCTACAAAACCGGAGAAGAAAAAGAGGTTTCTTTCAGCTATCAACGATTTGGTGAGAACTCGGTTGATTTTCGAGTCACCCTTCCTTCTTTGGAATTTACGGATCAGTTTGCCATCAGGCACGAATATATCAAACGAATCCATTCGCGATTTCAAAAAGAAGGAATCGAACTCCGGTTCCAACTAAAAAAAGGAACCTAATCAAGCGTTCTTTTCTCCTTCTCGGTGCGCCGTTCCTTCCTTTGAATTTTCGCGGCATCGTTCGGATAACGAAAGGAACTCGTTCCGAATTCTTCTTGAAACGAATCGAGTAATTATCAGAGTAAAATTGCGGTGAATTCCCTATCTTTAAAACAAGGAATGGATCTGTTTCATAGGATTTTCAAAAGGACGCTCTTCTACTGGAACGTTTTGAGCGTCGATATCGTTCTGGGAGCGACTGCTTGTGCACTCTTTGCGTCCACGATCTTAGAAACGAAGATGCGGGTGTCGTTCTGGTTTCTTCTTCCAATGGCGGTTTGGGTCATTTATACCGTAGATCACCTCGTTGACGGCTGGAAACTCGGCAAAAAAAGCGTCAATGCACGACACAGATTTCATTACGATAACTTGATATTCTTAAGTGTTTTGACCGGAATTTTATCGTTTCTTTGTTTTATCTTTTCGATCTTATTTTTACGGGAATGGATCGTCGCCGCCGGAATGATTCTTGGAATTTTCGTCGCTTTTCACGTTCTTTTTTCCTATCTTCAACTGGACTTTTTTTGGAAGGAATGTTCCGTATCGATTCTTTACACTGCGGGAGTTTGGTTCGGACCCGTTCTTCTGACTTCAAAAACGAAAACCGAGATCGGATTTCCTTGTCTTTTATTTTTTCTCGCGGCTCTTTCCAATTCCTTTATGAATTCTTATATGGAACGAGAACTCGATCGAAAAGAAAACGTCGTCTCCATCCTTAGACAAATTTCCCCTAGTGCGCTAAAAACGTGCGTATTTTTTCTTGCATTCTTAGGTTTGGCTTTGAACTTTTTTTGGATCGAAAAACAACCGAAGTTCATTCCAGAATTCTTATATTATACTTTTGGATATCTGATCCCCGCATGGATCGTTTATCGAGAGGACTCTTTTCAAAAAAATCAATTCTATAGAATTCTGGGAGAGGGCTTTTTCATTCTCTCTATTCTTCCTGTCATTGTCCGGAAGTGGATTCTTCCATTCTGACCGTTTCCGCTGGAGGAATTCTCAAAATCCATCTTAGAATCTCGTAAAAATGAATATATCTTAGAATCGGATTGAGCCAGCCGGTCGTTATGCAGAAATACGTATCATAAGGAACGGTGTGGTGGATTTTGTGATGCTCCGGACCTAATATCATTTTATATTTTTGTAATATTTTTACGATCCCTGCTGGAGAATCCTGGTGCGCCCATTTGTGAATCTGGTTGGTCGCAAAAATTCCCCAGAGGAGAAAAAACCAAAACAAAGCGATCAGAGAACTTACGATTCCGGAAGACTTCCAAAAGAAAACGTAATAAATCAAAATCGGAAGAGACACGAGACAATTGTTTCCGTTTGTTTCTACAAAATCGTGTCTCGTAATTCCTTTCGGATCTACATGATGATCTCGAAAGGGAAATATAAATCCCGGACCTAAGATCGGTGTTTTCTCGGAACCGATGCTATCACCTAAAAAATGAACCAAACCGGAAATAAAATCGGCTCCGATCCATGAAATCAAAATCACCAAAGGAAGAACCCAGAACAACCAAGAATGTTCCGTGATCTTCAAAGAAAACAAATGGATCAACTGATATCCGAGTGAGATGGAAAGAAGGACAAAGGAGAGAAGTCCAAGAATTTCGAAAATTCTATGCACGCTAAGATCCGGTTTTGAAATCTGATTCAATTCTGTATTCATATCATTCCTAGGAATATTCTTATCATCGTTGTCAATTCGGGCGAGATTTTTTTAAGCACGAAAATGCGAGTTCGAAAAAAAAATGAAACTTTACAGCACGTGAGGACGTTCCATTCTTCTTCTATAATAACGATGAGCCCTCTTTCATTCAATACTCCCGGTCTTCTGTTTCCGGCAATTTCACTTCTGATGCTCGCTTATACGAATCGCTTCTTGGGCTTGGCAAATCTGGCAAGACAATTGATCGCCAAGTTCCAAGAGAAAAGAGACCCCGATACTCTTTCTCAAATTCAAAATCTCCGCTTTCGTCTTTCTCTGATCCGATATACGCAGAGTATTGGAATCCTGAGTCTTCTTTCGTGCACTTCTTGTCTCACCGTCTTGGCCTTTGATCTTCAAAAGACTGCTTGGTTTCTTTTCGGATTGGCCTTGTTGTTTCTCGTGGCTTCGCTTTGCATCTGTTTGGTGGAAATCCATCTTTCGGTGCGAGCATTGGATATCGAGATCCACACTCTCGATAAGACCGATTGAAGAATTCGGCGCTCTTTCAAACGGGATTCCTTTTTTAAAACCGGATCCTCGTATTTTCATTCTAAAATTCGGTTACGAATCCGAAGAATCCTTGAATCGATTCCCTTTCCTTAGAAAAATCGCTTTTTATAAAGAAATTTTAATACGAAGATACGTATCGAATCTTCATCCTAAATCAAAGGGGACTTCAATGAACGAAACTTTTTACAAAGACAAAGTAGTATGGATCACGGGCGCTTCTTCCGGTATCGGAGAAGAACTCGTCAAGGAAGCGGCGAAACGTGGAGCAAAAATCGTTCTCTCCGCAAGAAGACTCAAAGAACTGGAAAGAGTCAAAAAGGAATGCGGACTGACCAAGGCAAACAGCCTCGTTCTTCCGTTAGATTTAGAAGATTATAAAAAACTAAAGAATGTTCCGAAAACGGTGATCGATCAGTTTGGAAGAATCGACGTTCTGATCAACAACGGCGGGATCAGCCAACGTTCTTATACGTATGAAACCACGATCGACACGTATGAGAAGCTCATGGACGTAAATTATTTCGGAAATATCGCGCTTTCGCTCGCGGTTCTTCCGATTATGAGGAAACAAAAATCGGGTGTGCTTTCTTCCATCTCGAGCGTTGCCGGGCTCTTCGGAGTTCCGCTTCGAAGCGGATATAGCGCGAGTAAGGCGGCTCTTACCGGCTTTTACGAAGCCCTTCGTGCCGAAAACGGAAAGGAAGGAGTGAAGGTCACTCTGGTTTATCCCGGATTTATCAAAACTCAGATTTCAAACAACGCACTCAAAGGCGACGGAACCAAACAAGGAAAAATGGATTCCATCATCGAACAGGGAATCTCTGCGGATGAATGTGCGAGAAAAATTTTGGATGCAATCGCAGTTGGGAAAAACGAGATCATCATCGCAGGCTTTCGTGAAAGTTTCGCGACGTTCTTGCACAAGTTTTTTCCTGGATTTTTTGCAAAGTCGATCGCAAACGCAAAAGTCACCTAAGACGATTCTTCAAGAGTAAATATGAAACGAATCGTAAGTTTTTCCGTTTTGATTCTTCTTTTGGCTATCGGATATCTGATTTGGAATCCGATGCCGGTTATAAAGCTCGTTCTCAAACATACGAACGTGATGAATCTGATTCGAAAAGATTCTCCACTCCCAACAAAGGAAGTAAGAGAACGTCACTCCGTAGAATCGATCAGCGTCGACGGAGCCAACGGATTTTGGTTGGATAAAAAGAATTCGTCTAACGGAGTTTTGATCTATCTCCACGGTGGCGCGTATATCAAAGGACCCTTTGCCACTCAGTGGAATTACGTTTCCAAAATGATTCAAAAGACTTCGATGGCGGCCTTTGTAGTCGATTATGGAATGCCTCCCAAGTTTCCATTTCCTAAAGGATTGGATGGAACGGTTCGTCTCGTCGAAATTCTTCAGAATCAAAATTTGCTTTCCGGTCGTTGGTTTTTGTTAGGCGATAGCGCCGGCGGAGGTTTGGCGGTCGCTGTCGCTTATCAATTGAGAGATTTGCACAAACCTCTTCCAAACGGGTTGATCCTCATGTCTCCTTGGTTGGATCTGAGTATGGAGAATCCGGATTCTCTTTTGACCGCGAATGACGATCCGATGTTGGGGAAAGAATTCCTAATCCAATCCGCAAAGGAATACGCACCCGATCAGGATCTGAAAAACCCTCTTCTTTCTCCGATTTACGGAAACACAAAAGGGCTTCCTCCGATTCTTCTTCAGATCGGAACCGCTGAAATATTTTTGGCGGATAATCGCAAGTTTTACGAGAATTGTAAACAAAACGGAGTTCAAATTCAGTACGAAGAATATCCGGAAGCGTTTCACGTCTTTATGATGCTCGACATTTTGAGGGAAGCGAGAAAAGCGGTCCGGTCTCAGGTCGACTTCCTTCAAAAATGAAGAGTATGTGTCCGCGGAAATCCATTTACGATTTGAGAGAATTCGATTCGTTGAATTCATATTTTATAAAGTTCTAATAGGAAAGGACTATGGCAAAAAATTATGTTCGGTTTAGCAAAAAGAATCGGTTCGAATGGGGACTTGTTGCGAACGAGAGAATTCATTCTTTGGAATGCGGGTCCCTTTCCACATCGGATTTTTTAGAATTCGTTCAAAAGAAGAAAAAGGTTACCGGTAAAAAATGGATCGACGTCTCGGAAGTTTCGATCCTTTCTCCGATCACTGCGCCGTGCCAAATCATCTGTCAAGGTGCGAACTATCGACAACACTTGATCGAATCGGGTCTCGATCCCGATGATAAGAATTACAATCTTTTCTTTACGAAGTCGGACGCATCCCTTTCCGGTCCGTTCGGTGAAATCGTTCGTCCGTCTCACGTTGAACTTTTAGACTACGAGATCGAACTCGGGCTCGTTTTCGGAAAAGGATTTGATTCCCCTTTGGATCCAACTTCCAAAATTTTAGAAGAATACGTTGCGGCTTTTTTTATGGCCAACGACGTTTCCGCAAGAGACGTTCAACTTCCGCAGTTGCAATGGTATAAGGGAAAATCTTATCGAACATTTTGTCCCGTAGGACCTTATCTTTCCGTTTTAGAAAAAGGGGACTTTGCGCGCTACGAATCCTTAGAATTGAATCTGACCGTAAACGGAGAAGTTCGGCAAAAAGATAGAGCTTCCAATCTCGTTTTTAAACCCTTGGAAACCATCGTAGAACTATCAAGATTTTGTAATATTTCTCCCGGAGATATTCTTCTGACCGGAACACCTTCGGGTTGTGCGCTTCGAGCTCCCGGGAAACTCATACAAGCTCTCGGAGGATTTCTTTCGGAAAAGAAGAAGTGGGAACTCTTTGTCAATGGACAAAGCAAACGAACTCAATATCTCAAGGAAGGTGACGTCATTCGTTCCACGATTCGAACGTCAGACGGGAAGATCGACCTCGGAGAACAGATTTTAAGAGTCGCGATCGAAGAACGTTAGTCGTAATTGAATCGATCCCGATCGGACTTTTTTTTCGCTTAACTCTTCCATTCCTTTTAACGAAGGTCTTTTCGGACTCTTTAAGGGTGTTGAACTCCTCCCGTTTCCATTCACTTTCAAAGGAATCAGAAAGAATGGATCAATGAGGGGCGTTCCGAATTTTTTCTTTGCGGTTTTTTGGTCAATCTCTCATCTTTTTCGTAGGATTCCTTCATTGAAAGTCAGCGAGGGGAAGACACGGGAGTTCTGCATTCCCTTGCATAAAGGAAAGAAGCTCAGAGTTTCACAACTCATAAGCAAGAGAACGAAAACTCAGCGCATCCTTTTCTACAAAGCGTCGCCGAATCCGTAAAGATCAAGCGGAACTTTGTAAACCGGAAGGGCCGGTCCGATTGGAAAGTCCCGCCTACTCTACGTTGCAGGCTGATTTCGCAAAAGGCGACTAAAAACGCCTTGAGAGAATTCGGCGATCCGTCCGGTTAGAATGGCTCGGTCGGATTGTTAAGCGAAGTCGATCAAGGAGCGCTGTAGATCTCCGCGCCCTTTTCCAAAAACTCCTTCGACTTTTCTTCCATTCCGACTTGAAGCGCCTTATTCTCGTCCACGCCCTTTTCTTCCGCGAACTTTCTGAGTTCCTGCGTGAGATTCATGGAACAGAAATGTGGGCCACACATGGAGCAAAAGTGAGCGGTCTTCATTCGATCCTGAGGAAGGGTTTCGTCATGAAACGATTGAGCGGTTTCCGGATCCAGAGAGAGAGCGAACTGATCTTCCCAACGAAATTCAAAACGTGCCTTGCTCAGAAGGTTGTCTCTTTCGATCGCACCCGGATGTCCTTTCGCCAAGTCCGCCGCGTGGGCCGCGATCTTATATGCGATGACTCCTTGTTTCACGTCTTCTTTGTCTGGAAGACCGAGGTGTTCCTTGGGAGTCACATAACAGAGCATAGCCGTCCCAAACCATCCGATCATCGCGGCGCCGATCGCCGAAGTGATATGATCGTAACCGGGAGCGATATCCGTGACAAGAGGGCCTAACGTGTAAAACGGAGCTTCTTGACAGAGTTTCATCTGAAGATCCACATTCTCCTTGATGAGATGCATCGGAATGTGACCCGGACCTTCGATCATCACTTGGATGTCTTCCGCCCAGGCGCGTTTTGTCAATTCACCGAGGGTTTCCAATTCTCCGAACTGAGCCTTATCGTTTGCGTCGGCGATGGAGCCGGGACGAAGTCCGTCTCCGAGTGAAAAAGAAACTCCGTATTTTTTCATCACCCCGAGGATATCGTCAAAATGAGTGTAGAGAAAATTCTCCTTATGGTGCGCAAGACACCACTTCGCAAGAATCGATCCTCCTCTCGAAACGATTCCGGTCACACGATTAGCAGTCCAAGGAATGTAACGAAGAAGAACTCCCGCGTGAATCGTAAAGTAGTCGACTCCTTGTTCCGCCTGTTCTTCTAGAGTTTCTAAGAAAACTTGAATATTCAAATTCTCTGCTTTACCTTTTACCTTTTCCAGAGCCTGATAGATCGGAACGGTTCCGATCGGAACCGGAGAATTTCGAATGATCCATTCTCTCGTTTCATGAATGTTCTTTCCGGTAGAAAGATCCATCACCGTGTCGGCGCCCCATTTCACGGACCAATGAAGTTTTTCCACTTCTTCTTCGATGGAAGAACCCAATGCCGAGTTCCCGATGTTTGCGTTGATCTTCACCAAAAAATTCTTCCCGATGATCATAGGTTCTAACTCGGGATGATTTCGGTTGGAAGGAAGAATGGCGCGTCCGGAAGCGATCTCGGAACGAACGAATTCTTCGGACATCTTTTCTCGAATGGCCACATAACGCATCTCTTCAGTGATGATCCCTTTTTTTGCGTAATACATCTGTGAATGATTCGTATCTCCACGATCCATCCTTTTTTCAACCCATGCCTTTCGAAGTTTGGGAATCCCATTCTTATAATCCGAAGGGAGTTTTCCGGAAAGCGCGCCTTCCGTGTGATAACATTGATACTTCGTCCCGTCGGTGAGTTGAATCGATTTTAGAGGGACTTGAAATTCTTGAGTAGGTTCCATACATTCTCCTGGCCGCAGGTTTGGAGAGGGAACGGGGAACAAGGGATCGTAAAAAAAGAGACGATAAAAAGAATTCTACTTCCTTTCCATAAAACGTACGTTAGACGTTGAACTCGAAAGTAAGAATCTTTTGTATGATCCGTTTTCCTACGCAGGCCTTATCCTGATCAGGTTCCGGGGACTCTCTCAGAGGCAAACATTTTGCCCCACCCCCAACGGTTTCAAGATGAGTCTCGCAGAGAAGGACACGATGACAAGAATAAAAAACGCTTTGTCTTGCCCGTTTTTGTTTCGCAGGAATTCCGATTTCGCATTCGAAAAGGATTTCCGACCGAACCCTTCCGCTTTCCGATTCGGAAGCGGAGAATTTTGAATCCCTTTTGTCTGCGAACCTCTTTGGCTAAAAAGTGTGCAAAAGGAATTTCGCCTAACGTGTCCGTTTTCCGCAGAGAATGAAGATGATTCTTCAGATCCGAAATGGGCGTATCGAGATTCTGAACTTCCAAGATTTTAGACAAAAGGAATCAAGTTCTTCCTTAAGAAACAGATATCGATTGGAATGTCCGTTCTAGTTGGAGCTCCTTCGAAACAAAACGCAAGAAGAAACGTTAAATTTTAGAACCTTCCGCTCTTTTTATATCATGATTTTCTAAAACTTTCCGTCGAATGGGCTCGATTCTTTCCCAACCAAAAATTGTACATCGTTTGTTTTATTTTCTTTTTCAAAATTCCGTTTCGATTTTTGTCCTTCTTTTCTCTCGCAGACTCAATCATAACATTTGTTATATTATAATCAGAATTTTTTTCTTCGTTCTCGGAATTTTGGGAACTTTTCAGTCTTTTGTCGAAATCCTGTTTGACACTAATCCGCGAACTTCTAAAGTTTCACCCTGTGTCCGGGATTCAGGAAATATACATAACCTCCGGAAACACATCAAATCAAATTGAATCGTGAGTAAGGAGTTATCAATGGTTCGTAACATGAGTAAGGTGTTGCTTGTCCTCGCCCTATTTTCTTCGGCGGCAAGCTTAAGTGCAAAATCATACGGTATTGTAGGATTTGGATTACAATTAGACCTGGGGCAATTGGGTGGAACAATCACTAAGGATGGTTTGGATGCGGCCACTTATTATGGTCCTGTTAGATCTTCCAATACTTGTACGGTAGGAACGGACGCAGGTTGCGTTCAAGATCCTTCCAAAGCTGCAGGAGCTGGTAATTATATCGGTGTTGCACCAAGACGCGCAATCCCCGCTGAAAACAGACTGATCACATTGGAAAGAACTTCCGGTGGACTTATCAACGCTGGAACCACAAAGGGAGCGATGGTCGGTGGTAACTTGATGGTTGGATACGAGTCCGACTTTGCAAAGTATTTCTTCTGGAGAGTTGCGGCGGAATACACTCAAAAGATTTCCGGTGGTGTGACTAAGGCTGATATTGCTGGTTATAGCATCGTAGACATTACTTGGGGATTCAGCTCGATCGTGATTCCTGCTACTGTTGGTATCAAGATCAACGTAACGGAAGACACCGCTGTATATATGGGAGCTGGTTTAAACTACTTCAACGGTGGATGGTCTTTGAATGGTATGAACAATATCAAAGGTGGTTACGACCTTCTTACCGCAGCAGGCGCTACTTCAATCGCAAACTTGTTGAGCGATGGAACGGATCCAGTTACAACTCGCGAGCACACTCGTTTCAGAGCTTCCGGAATCGCACCTAACTTCTTGATCGGAACTCAAGCGAGAGTAACCGACAAAGGTCACGTCTTTATCGAACTTGAAACGATCATGTCTGCGGCATACTCTGTTGGTAAAACTCAGTCTGTCGGTGGCGCGTCTAACCTTTCTCCATATCCTGCTTACCCAATCGTTGTGGGTGGTCAGATTTATAGATTCGGTTACAAACACGAACTCTAAGATCGAATTCAAAGACCTTTCTTGAAAAGAGGCTCTCCGCTTGGAGGGCCTTTTTTTTATATCAACGGATCAAAAACCCTTTAAGAATCTTGACAGGAGTTCCTTTCGATATAGGTTCCTAATTTTTATAAGCTGAAAAGTTTTTCCAATTGTAAATGATTCTACGTAGTCCTTTCACACCTCCCTTCTTTCTTTTTCAGAGAATTTGTCTGCTTTCTCTTTTGATTCTTTTTCATACGAATATAAACGCCAAATCCTACTTTCTTACCGGCTTGGGTCTTCAATTTGATCTTGGGAATATGGGCGAGACGATAACAAAAGACGGGATTAATTCGGGTCAATATTTCTCTGTGCAGTCCTCGAATTCCTGTAACCCGAGTACGGAAGGATGTAGCTCTAACGGAAGGACCGGCGGTGTCGCACTTCGGAGATTAGTAATTCCCGAAAATCGATTGATCACGATCGCAAGAACAACGGGTGGCGTTTTTCAGGCAGATAGTACGCAAGGTGCGATGGTCGGAGGAAATCTAATCGTCGGCTTTGAGAAGGATTTTGGTAAGTATTTCTTTTGGAGAATCTCCGGAAATTATACGCAGAAAATTGCGGGCGGAGTCACGAAGGCCAGCTTCCTAGGTTATCGTTTTATCGATGCGAATTGGAATTTTCAATCCATCATCCTTCCGGCGACGATCGGAATCAAGATGGAAGTGTCGGAGGACACGGCCATCTATATGGGCGTTGGACTCAACTACTACACCGGAGGTTGGGGACTCAGAGGAAGAAACGATTCGAAAAGTGTAGCAGATACTTTGGATATTCTTTCCGTGAGCGTTCCTCAATTGAGTTTGGTTCGAGATCTGTTGCGAGACGGCCCCGACCCGACGGCAGTCAGAGAAAACACTCAATTTAGAATTTCCGGATTCTCCCCTCACTGGTTGTTCGGAACGCAGGCAAGGATCACCGACAAAGGTCATATTTTTTTGGAAGTGGAAACGGTCTTCGCATCCAAATATGATTCGACTTCAAGCAAATCCTTAGGAACCATCTTAAATCTTTCTCCAACCCCCGCGTTTCCAATTCAGTTAGGCGGTCAGGTTTTTCGAGCTGGATACAAACACGAACTCTGAAATCCATTTGCGATAAGAGAATATAGATTGCTCTATGGAAGGTTTCCTTGAGGAGTTCCCGCATTTTGGATCGAAGCGACAAAGGAACCCTTGGTTTTTAAGGATCCACTTAAGATTTATGAAATCTGTCGGAACTACGACGATCCACCGTGAAACGGCGCGCCCCGCCCTAATCTTGGGTGGAGGGGTGAGGTGGCGGGAAAACCTCAGGCGAGATTTCCCTTTATCACAAAATTCTAATGATTGCGAGCATAAAACTCTTCGTCGGAGTTCCTACAACAAAACAAGTGTTTGAAACGATTCTTCTTCCAACTCTCTCGTCCGTTTCGGCAAAGTGGGAAGAACTACGCGGAAGATTCGATTCTTAAGAAAAAACTTCCGCGTTTCTCAGATATTCTCACAGGAACGGACGCAGGAAGTCCGTTCCTCAAAATGAGATCAAGGAGCCATCTCGTAAGCGTCCTTGTACGAATAAACCTTCGCACAAACTCGTAAGAAGAGTTCCTCGTCTTCCACGGGCTTACGAATCATCTCGAGACATTTTGCCATTTGTTCCGCGCTACTACTTCTCTTAGAATAGAGTTGAAGAGCGTATTTGGAAAAATCCCGGATCATAAAATCGAAAATCTGACTTAAGAGATCGTCTTCCACTTTTTCGATCTTAGCGTTTTCGATCAGAAGTTGTCCATAAGCGACTAACGTGAACAATTCTCCTAAGATCAACATGAAGTCGAGGTCCTTCGCTTGTTTTCCATCCGGCGGTGTCTTTTCCAAGAATTCTTTGAGTGTAGCGATTTGTTTTCTAAAAATTTTCACGTTCGGAAGATCTACACTCGCATAAACAGTGTTATAGTCATGAAAAGAAATCTTCTCAAAACCTTTTGTAGTCGCACCCTGGTTAAAGAGAAAATCGTCGTTTTTGAAATCATTCACTTTCGGAATTACGGGAAGTGAAGAATTCGGCTCGAAGAAATAATTGTGCATGAACTTGATAATCAAAGCCATGTTTACGTGTGCGGTTCCTTCCAACTTAGGAAGTCCTCGAATATCTTTCGCGGCCATTTCGAAGTACATATTTTTCTCGAAACCTTTCGCGGCGATCACGTCCCAGAGAAGATTGATAACCTCTTCTCCCTGCATCGTGACTTTCATCTTCACCATCGGGTTAAAAAGAAGATAACGTCTATCGGAAGCGGAAGCCGATCTCATATAGTCCTTCGCTCTCGAAGCGAAAAGTTTCATCGAAAACAACCTGCAATAAGCGTCGACGAACATCTGTTTGATCTGAGGGAAATCGGTCACGTAACGATTGAATAACTTTCTCTTCGACGCGTGATTGATCGCTTCATAGAAAGAATGTGTGCAGATTCCGATAGAAGCCCAACCAAGATTGTATTTACAGATTGCGATCGTGCTCAAGGAAGCGTCCCATGCATCCCGGTCCTTGGAAAGAATCTCGTTTTCCGAAATCGGATAATCGTGAAGCGCGTATTCTCCCACGTAACTCTGAGAGTTTACGACATTCTGAATGAGCTCGTAATTCTTATGTTGAGAATTGACGGCGAAAAAGACGTAATTCCCGGTCTCTTTCATCTTTCCGAATGTGGAAACGATTGCCGCCTTATTCGAGTTACCGATGTAGTATTTGTCTCCGTTCGCGACGTAGGAACCATCCCCTTTTTTTTCGAGAATCATATCGCTCGAAATCAAATCCGCTCCGTGTTCCTTCTCGGAAAGGCCGAAGGCGAAGATCTCACCTTCTTTGAGAAGTTTCGCGGTTTTGTGTTTGATCTCTTCGTTCTTACTGATCCAAATCGGACCGAGACCTAACATCGTCACCTGCCAAGTATACCAATAACAAAGACCGTAAAAGCCGGTGATCTCATTGAAGTCACAGATTCGAGTCGTATCCCAACGTGAGTCGGAATCACCGTAACCGGCAGGCGTCATCAGAGTTGCGAAAGCGTTTACCTCTTTTTGAAATTCAAGAAAGTCTCCGTACCAAGTTTGATGACGATCGTCTTCCTTTAGCTTATTCTTTCCTTTTTTTTCAAAGAACTCGATGGTCCGTTTCATGATGTTTCTGGATTTTTCATCCAGGTGCGCAAATTCGGTTTTCTTAGGGTTTAGCAATTCCATATTCTAATCTCTTTTTGAATTTTTTTTACTTTGTTTGAATATCAAGGGCCATTTCCGACTTTATCCCTTTTTCAAAAGGAATGAAAAGAATCGAAGTCAAATTGAATCGAATTCTTCGATGTCGAAAAAAAACGGGAGTTTGAAAAACCTATCCTAGTAAAAAGAAATCTACGAACAAGTTTTATTTAAAGAATGGAAGTCGATTTTCAAAAACTTCCAATCGGTTCTTTTATGCCGAATCCTGTTTGTTATTGAAAAAGAAAAATACCCGAAATCTTTGAATGCCAAGTTCATTGGATTCAAGAACGGGTTTGCGCAGTCCCTTCCTCCGTTTTTGGAATTGCAGAATGGAATCAAAAATTTCTTTATTTAAAAGTCCCGCTCTCATACGAATTCGAGATTCTTTTAAAAAAAGAAAAGCCGTAGTAACATAACATTAATTAAATTGAATATATAAACTCAATAAAAATAGTGAGGTGAAAGACAGAAACGCGAAAACAATTTTATCTTTTCAAAGAATTTTCCGAATCCATCCGAAAATTCGAAAGAAATAAATCGACGGAAGAAGGAACCAGTCGGGAGAGAAAATGCGATTCCGAAAGAGAAAACAAAAACGATTTTGTCTTTGATTCTCCAGGGTTCTTCTAAAAAAAAACTCACTTCCCCGGAAGTGTTTTGAATCGCAAGAACGATCTGTTGGAACTACGACGCCTCTCTGTAAAAAGGCGCGCCCCACCCTTATTTTTGGGTGGAGGGGTGGGTGGCGGAAAATTTCCGGAGATTTTCCTCTATCACAAAATCAAACTTTTCGCAAGCAAAAACTCCCGTGTAGGAATTCCTACAAAACCGTTCCTTGTACGACGATTCTCGTTAGATCTCCTCTTCAACTTTGGGAAAGATTCTATAAGAAGAACTGAATTCTCGAAGTCGATCTTTAGAAAAAGAACCTTAGAATTCTTTTCCCAAAAAAGGGACAAAACGAACCCCACCCAGACTACGGAAGGACCAATCGTCTAACGTTCTTTTGGCGATCATCAGAACCTGTTCTTCCTTTCCGAACGGAAATAAGAAAATTCCACCCGGAACCAAGGAACGAAAGTAAGGGCTTTCCCGATCCGGAAGTTCCGAGAGCGAGGCACAAGAAATCATCTTCTCAAAAAAGAGTCCGGACTTTAGAAACTCGGGGCCACTTCCCTGAACAAAACGATGCCGTTTTGTAATTCCCGGTTTCCAACGTTCCAGATTTTGAATCGCGGTTTTGTGAAGAGGTTCGAAAAATTCTACGGAGTATATCCGAGCGCCGAGTGAAATGAGGACGGCGCTCTGATAACCGGAGCCGGTTCCGATTTCAAAAACTCGATCTCCCTTTTGAATCTCGAGCAACGTCGACATCCAAGCTACCATAAACGGTTGTGAGATCGTTTGTTCGCAACCGATCGGGAGCGGCTTATCTTCGTAGGCTTGGGAAGAATACGAGGAAAGAACAAAACATTCCCTCGGGATCGAGAGCATCGCGGTGAGAACGTTCTTGTCTCGAATTCCTCTCGAAACGATTTGCGTTTTCACCATCCTTTCGCGTTCGAGAATTCGAAGCAGAGGATCGCAGATTTTTGACTCGAAAGACATACGATCATTCTCCGGAAGGTACTAAGGAGAAGAAGGAGTCGTTTGTGATCTTTTTCGTTGACAGTGAAGCCTGTTTTTCTATGCTGTCCATGAGTTCGGCCTTGTAGCTCAGTCGGTAGAGCAGAGGACTGAAAATCCTTGTGTCGGGAGTTCGATTCTCTCCGAGGCCAGAACTCACTTCTACTTTACTTCGCCGCCTTTCTCTCCTCTCCCAATTTCCAGAGTTCAGAAAATACGAGTTCGTCGATCACCTTACAAAGTTCGGGTTTGTATAATTTTTTGACTGGCGGTTTCGGGTAGATATGAATTTCGTCCGTGTTCGGAATATAAGTCATCATCTTAAGAATCTGATCCTCTCCTTCCACTTCATACATTGTATAAGACATTCCCTTCGCGGGAATGATCTGCTCGGTTTCTAAATATTTCATTCTACTCTGGTCCTTTTTTGTTCCAAGGGCTCTCGTTGAGCGTGAAGGTTGTTTCAATGGATCTTTCTTCTAGGCTAATCAGATTCCGCGTATTTGTAAAGTAAAAGAAGAATCGAAAGCGTCACTTTGGGATCTTTTACAGAGAATCTCTCCTTCGATTCCATTTTTAAATGGATTTAGGAGAATCTTCTTTCTCGTCTTGAGAGAAAGGTAAGAATCGTTTGAAAAGAATCTTTTGACTCCAACGCAAGCGAAAGATCCTTTGAAAAGTAGGAACTCCTTCTTTTCCAATAAAACGATGAAATTAGAATCCGCACTCATTCTCATCCGTGGCCTTCCCGGGGCCGGAAAAAGCGCATTGGCGAAACTCTTATCCGAAAACGGAACGTATCCCGTCTTTTCCGTCGACGACTACTTTACAAACCCGGAGACAAAAGAATATCGATTCCAATATACGGAAAATCACCTCGCGTATAAGAGTTGCGAGGAAAGAACCGAAAAAGCGATGAAAGAACGAACTCCAAAAATCTTTTTAGACAATACGTTTACTCTTTCTTGGGAACTGGAACCGTACTTCCGACTCGCTTCGAAATACGACTATACCGTTTTTGTTCTCACCGTGGAGAACTATCATAAGGGAAAGAACATACATTCGATCGAAGACGAACAGCTCCTCAAGATGGCCTCCAAATACAAAGTTCGATTGTTGTCTTCCGACCTAGTGGAGTAGTTTTATTTTTACGGAAGACTTCGAATCGATTTTCGAAGCGTCCCACTTCCGGGAAAGAATGGATCTCAATCGAATCCTACAAAACGAACTTTTCCAAAATACTTTCGAAACCGAGTCAAATTCCCTCCAAGAAAAAAATCTGATTTTTGTTCCGATAGAATCTAAGAATTTTCTTTGAAACCAGTCCTTTCATTTTTTTGGAAAACTATTTCCATAAATGAAACCGATAACTCGAATCCCTCGTCTTACGTTCCCTTCGACGTAGCGTTTGTTGACCAAAACGAATCGTCTACCGCTCGGAGCTGTTCTTCCTGTAATTATATTTGTATCAAAACTATTTCAGATTCACGTTCTTGATTTTCATCTACTGATAAAATGATAATTTTCAGAGTATCAAAATATCGGATCTATAATTCAGAAATCACGTCAGGAAATTTTATATTTACTAATCCGTCCCTTCATTCAAGTTTATACTGCCTATATTTCGAAAGAGAGAACGAATTACATGTTGGAATCAATGAACGGAACAAAATCGAAAAATAGAGAATTGGATGTGCTCCATTCTCCGGACCAGAGAAAACACATCATTGAAAAACATTTATTGAATCAGACGCTTATTATAAAAGGCGACGAAGAAGGTTCCACTCTAACAATCAAGAAATTTATCCCCGAGGGAGAAAGGCTTCTTGTAGAACTCAACGGAGATCTGGATCTCGCATCCAAAAACGAGATGATCTTATATAGAATTCTCGCGAAGTATGTTCAACTCGAATGTTTCTTTCAGCAAAGTATCAATGGAAAAATGGCGGAGCTTTCCGTCAGTCAAATTTCCATCGCAAAATCGAATCGTGCGTTTCCAAGATATCCCGTCGCCGAAGACGCGGCTCATATCACCAATATCAATTCTTCAAAAACGGTGATCGATGCTTCTCTCTTTAACATTCCCACCTTGGTCAAAGTGAGTTTTGAAGATTACAAGACAAAGCTTAAAACTTTCGATTTCGGAATCGTTGAAGTGGACGTCTTCAAGCCGGATCTGGATGAAAAATTCGATTTAGTAAAAAGATCTAAAAAATACATTCATATCGAAAACACATCCGATGAATCTTCTTTCACTTCCAAAAACGAAAATCAAATCGACGTGGAAGATCAGATCAATCAAGAAATTTCGACGATGATCCGCAAATACAAAGACGAGAAAATTCTTTCCGAAATCATCTATCCGATCGTTTATATCAATCATTCCAGACAATCGATTCCTCTCGGATATATCTGGATTCGAAGTAAGGAAAAACATCTTTCAACGGATACGATCGAAAAGTTATCGGAACTGGCCAAAGAAATGGTCGCGAGAATCAAGGAATCGAATACGGTGATGACGACCGAAAAATTCCAGATCCTCGACATCTCCAACAACGGAGTTTGCGTAAAAATCACAAATCCTCATTTGATTCAAACGCTTCCCAAACACACCGGCTTCGTTTTCGACATCTATATTCGGATGCAGGGATACTTTAAGGTCTTCGGAGCTGTTCGCTGGATTTCCTACGATTCTTCCGGAAATCTGATTCTCGGTTTGGAATTGGTTGCGAAATCATCCTTTCCAGGAGAAAGAGAAAAGTTTCATAAGAACGTAGAATTGATCGGCCAGGGAAAATTTACCGGTATGAAAACGAGTAACGCCGTCTGATTTCAAACATTTACGATTTCCGGAATCGAAACCGAATTCTCCGTTCTGAACTACATTCTTTTTATTGAATGTGGTTTTAATCGTATTTTAGTATTTATTAAAATAAGCGGATTGAAGAATCGGGTCGCAGATCTTTCCGTTTGCTTGAGGATCGATCTCTAAAAACGTTCCCGCATTATAAGGCATCCCGTAAATTTTTCCGTTCGGTGCAAGTACGCCGCCGGACCAAGCTCCTCCTCCGGGCGCCGTTCCGAAATACGTAACCGTCAAAGTGTTCGGATCGATTTCCACAAACTGAGTCGCGTCAAAAGGAATTCCGTAGATCTTTCCATTGGGAGCTAGAACCCCGCCGGAATACGCTTGCGAGATTCCCGGAGCGCCCCCAAAGGCAATCAGTGTTCTTGCCATCGGATCAATTTCCATGAACATGGAAAACGCATCGGGTATTGTATATATCTTTCCATTCGGAGCGAGCACTCCTCCGGACCACTTACCATTAAAACTGAAGATGAAGGATCCGAAATTGATATTCGTTCTTGCAATTGGATCCACTTCCGTAAACTGGCTCGCTCTTGCGGGAATGGGATAAATATTCCCGTTCGGGCCCAATACAGCACCTGCGTAGGCAGGGAATGTCGTCAGTGCACTTCCGAATGTCACTTGCGTTTGCGCGACCGGGTCGACTTCGATAAAAGATGAACTTATGGAAGGAGTCGGATAAAACTTTCCGTTCGGTGCGAAAACCCCTCCAAGAAAGTCGCCAACCCCGGATACTGTTCCATAGGTGGAGCCGCCAAAGGTTGTCGGATCGATGGACACATAGGGCCACGTGGCCGAGGAAATCAATTCAAGCGTACCCGAGGGGGAGAGAAGTCCCCCAGCCCACTTGAGAGCTCCTAGGGGGCCGACAGGAATAGAGTTGGTGATCATCTGAGTGCTAGGATCGAATTCCCGTAAGTTCGTACCTGCGCTTGGAATCGCAAAAATTCTTCCCGTCGGCGTAAGAACGCCTCCGAGATACGCGGCCGTATCCGGTTCAACCGCAAACGTATTGACAATGGGAGCTCCCGCGCTTCCCTTTCCCGCCTGTAATTGTAACTCGTCTTGAACTCGAGTCCAGTTGTTCGGTTGAATGACCTCGAGACTTGTTTCGGAACAAATGTTTTTCGCAGGAATTACAGGCTGGTCTGTGAAAGTATCTTTGATGCATCCAACGCCGAATCCGGCATTACAACGAAAAACCAAAAGATTGAGAAAGGTTGCCGAAGACGGATTCGGTGGTTCTTTCACAAAACATCCGCTAAGAAGAATGGATCCAAGACAAAGTAAAAATCCTGTTTTCAGAATATTGTTTTTTGAATCCATCCGTTTTTCCATTCAATTCAGAGTATAAGAATGTTTATTGAAGAGTTGTGCTTCCCTGAATTTTTTCGGGGACATGCCCGTCTCTCTCAAAAACGCCCTATGGAATACCGAGTTCGAATTAAACCCGACTGCGTTTCCGACCGAGATCACGGAACGACTCGGATCATTGATGAGAATCGACTTCGCCTCTTCTACACGAAACTGATTGATATAATTGTTGAAGTTGATTCCTTTATGATCGTTTAAGTAAGAAGAAAGCTGATGAACCGAAACTCCAAGTTCTTCTGCTACACTCGGCAATCGGATGTCCTCGTCCAAATAAATTCGTTCTTCCTGTATCAGATAGTTGAGCTGTTTTTCCAGAGCATCGATATCGATATCTCCGAGAAGCGATTTTTTTGAAGAATTCTTCTGAACGTCGAAAGCGATTGGTTCTCCTAAGAAATCCTGAAAGTAAACGCTAACGTAATAGAAATAAATGATTTCGATCGTTGTGACCACACCCGAGAGGAGGACGAGAGTTCGTTCCTCCATCACGATTCCAAAAATTTCCAAAACGGCGCAAAAGGAAACGGTGATCACCAATCCCCCCAACACCTTCGACTTGAGGCTTCTGAAATCAAAAACACGATTCGTGATCATCTTATATACGGCCACACCGACGTAGACGATGACGAACAAATCGGTCAGATAAAGAAACATCCCGTATTCAAATCGACTCTGTTGATCGTAGAGACTTGCCACCGGAATGGATAGAACGACCGGAGGAACCAAGTTCCAGTAATACTTTGAGGGAAGTTTCGAATACTTCGAGAACACCATGATCGAAAGCAAATAGACGAGTATGCCCGCGGTAGAAAGCGCGATCATATCAATCTGAAATAAGAAACGTTTCATCCAGTTGTATGAAACCGCGTTTATCGTCGTTTCGTCGAAGTATTGAAAAATAGCAGTGAGAACAAGAAGAGCAGACAAAAAATAATCAATCTGGTTCTTCGCTCGCAACAAACGACCGAGTCCGATGATCAAAGCAAAAAAAGCACCAAACCTCGTGATCTCAATCAATAATTCTTCCCGTAATAGCCAATCCATCGTATTTACCATAATCTCAACTTCCAAAATCGAATTTCTTCTTTTTTATAAATCCGGTCCCATATTCAAAAAGCGTCTTCGTCCGAAAAAACCAATGTCTCTTCGATACAAGCCCAACTTCTCAATTCCTAAAACCGCTCATTTGACCAACAAAATAACGCTACTTATTTTTCACTTAAAAGAATTCAGTCACTTACGCGATGGACTGAACAACGTCTTTTTAAGAACGAACGCCAATCAACGATCCATGAAAGCTCAAAAAATTATTTTCAAAAATTTCAATCCCCTCCTGCGCGTTTTGCCCTTCTTTTCCATTCTATTTTTTTTACTTCAAAACTTATTTTTTAGTAAAATTCATTCCCTTTATCCAAACTGCTGAATTATAGAATGTTATGAATTCTAACTTTTACCAGAGTCCTCATCTTGACAGAGGCTCCCCGATTTTTTTCGAAACAAAAAAAGACTGATTCTTCATTGGAAATAAAAGTTCTATTTCGCTTTGTAGTCTAATGTAGAGCCAATCCATAAGTTCATTTGAATCCCTGATAAAGGCTAAGGGGTTTTTCTGAATTAAAGACGGCAACGACCACTTTGTAATGTATTGTCTAAAACGATTTTTCAGTTCGTTTCTATTCTTTTCGTTATAAAATTCATTATCTTCCTCTAAGACTGTGTCCTCTGGTAATAGCTCCAAAAGGATTAAACTTTCTTCTGTCCTCAGATGCTCATTGAGTCTTGCGTTTAGGATAGCAAGAATGTCGTGAACCTCACCAACTCGATTGATAACGGAATCTGTTCTTAAAATTCGAATCAATTCGATGACCAATTTTTTCAATACTTCGTTTTGTTTCCGATATAAGTGAACTTGCATTTCTTTTCTTTGTTTCCTCGATCTTTCTATATCTAAACCAGATTCTTATCAGTTATATCATTCTCAGACCTTATTTATTTTTTCCATTTGTGTTGATTTCGCATTGAGTTGATCGGAATAATCGATCAACGACTTTGAAATAGAAAGACTTGCACTCGTGATCTGTGAGATTTTGGAGATTTGAGTTTCCATCACCGAATTCGCTTTCTTCTGTTGTTTGATCGAATCGTAAATCTCATCCGATTTTTTATCGATCTGATCGCTACTATATTTGACTCTTGCCCTCTTTTGAGTTTGAAGATCTACGAGGCTTACGATCTCTTCACTTGAGGATTTGAGATTGATTAAATCATTTATAATATTTTCATACAGTTCTTTGGAACGATTTACGAGGGAATGACCGTGATAGGCTTCGTGAATACTTTTCTCGATCAGAGATTCGATCGTTTTCATACTTTTATCGGTCTCTTGGGCTAAGGCTCCGACTTCCTTGGCTACGACCGAAAATCCCCTTCCATAAGCACCTGCTCTCGCGGATTCGATCGCCGCATTTAACGCAAGTAAGTTGATTCTTTCGGAAATTTGTTTGATCAACGACGCGATCAGCTTCATTTCCTTTGAATTGTCTTCGATTTCGGAAACACTCTCGGCGAGTTGTACGATCGTGTTCGATCCGCTTTCGATATTTCTTTCCATCGCAGTGGCGCAGAGCACCGATTTGTCAACCGCAGAACCGACCTGATCGATGATTTCGTCGAGTTGTTTGATTTCTACGTTCAAGGAGGAGACCAAAATATAATAAGAATCCGCCTTCCTATCCAGATTGTAGATTTCCTCTTTGATCGAATTCGCAAGCGAATAGATATCCTGGATTCCTTTGTTCTCTTCATTGACGTTGGAATTTAAAACTTCCGAAGTTTCCTGGATGCGATGGGTCAAATCGTAAACTTCGAAGAAGCGACTTTTGATAGCGTCTGCCTCCGTTATTAGATCCCTTCCAAATTTACGAATCGTTTCGGCTAAAGAAAGAAGAGCAGGACTATCCATCAGCTCCTCTTCCGTCTCTGCGGTAACTTGAATTTCACCGGATGCAACTTTTCGATTCAGAATTAAAATTTTAGAACTCGCCGCTTGGGAATCTTTGTATAGAAATAAATTGAGATAAAAAAGAAAGCCGAGTGTTCCAGCGCCGAAGATACAGAACATTCCGATACTAAATCCGGAGTGTTCCAGATATTCGAGCCGCATACTTTCGATATTTCTAAAGTTCAGTTGCCTTTCTATGGATTCCGAATTCTTGAAATCATTTATTTTTTGATCTTCCAAAGGAGCTTTTAGGAAATGTTTCCAAGAGCCTTGTGAAACCGTAGCCCATTCCCAGCCGAACCAATTTCGAGATTCTGTTTTTTGTTCCGTTATCGATTCGTGTTCGATTCTATGAAATTCTTCCGGTTCCTTGTTTTTTTTATCCGCGGTTTCTAATTCTTGATTCCATTCCGAAGATTCAAAACGTTTGATTTCTTCCAATCGTTTGTAATAAGCGTCTTCGACAGCTTGGTCCCTGTTCTTAAACTGAGACAATGCCAATCCAAATAGAATGATGTAAAATAAAGTTGCGATGCTAACTAGCGAGTTCGGTCTTTTGAAAGCCAGAACTATTTTTCGCAGAATCTGATTCTTACCTTTTCTCTTCATAGTTTATGTGATACTTTACGAAATAAGGAAGATCGGTTTCGCAACATTAAACATTTTGAATCCGATTTCGATTACTGCTTACTACCTTCGATTGCGGTTTTCGCAACGATCTGGTAGATCTCAGTCCATAAACCTTTTAGTTTTGGAGTAAACTCCGTCCCTAAACCTTGCTGTAAGGTTGCCAATAGCGCCGCTCCGACTACGTCGTAATCCTGAGATTTAACGCGGTATTTTATATGGCGTTTGCCCATTTCTTGGATTACGGGAACTAAACTTGCGAGATCACCGAGTCCAGAAATCAGCGTTTTCAACATCAACATGAGCTTTCTTCCTTGTTCGTTCATGTCGCCTTTGAATAACGACTTAAAACTCGGCTCCATCGCAAAAAGTTTGGAATAAAATAAAGCCGCAACTTCATCCTTGTTCATATAAACTTTTTCGAAACTGGATCTTACTAATTCGATTTCCTCATTTCCCAATGCCATCGATTGCTCCCGATATTTTTTTCGGATTCTATCAGAGGGAAAAAGGGTTCACAAGCGTATTTTACGATTAACGCGAGTTGCAAACTTTCACCTTAATTCACTTTGTGTTTTAAAACAGAAGTAGTGTTGAATTATAATTCATTACCACATTCGTTTTATTTTTCACAGGGAGGGACCAGATTGCTGTCATTTCCCCTTATTTCGAAATGCGGTTGCGAATTTGCCGCTTCAGCAGAGAAGCGAATCAATTCAAAATTTCTTATCAATTTTTATTGAATTTAATTATTGAGATTTGAACCTTAGTAAAGTTGTGCGCGGAGAAAGGGAAATGGACACCAAATCAGACTCTATCAGTTACAAGACAAACGATATGAAATTGACGATCGAAAAAATTTCCTCCGCCGGGACACTTCCTGGACCGGCCGTCATCTTTCAGATTCAGGGTGATATTAATATTTTTTCAGCGAAAAAACTCAAAGACGCATTCAACGAATCGATCGAGAACGAAGTTTACATTCTTCTAATAGACTTGTCCGGAGTACGGGTAATGGATTCTTCAGGGATCGCTACTTTTATAGCCACTCATTCTCGACTCAACAAAATGTCGAATGCCGGAATCGTCCTCTATTCACTTACGCCTGAAATTGAGAAGATGCTGGAGCTCACCCGCCTTAAATCCTTGCTACGGACTGCATCGAATTTTGCGGAAGCGGTCCGCCTCTTCAGCGCCTGATTTAGGCAAGACCCACTCTTCTTCTGATTCCCATCTCCCTCTGCCTTTCCATGTCCTGAACTTTTTAAAAAATTCAAAAGTTTCACCGATTTTAAGCCAATATAACATATAGGCCACACTTCCTATTCTTTTATAAAACTAAATTATAACTCTTATAAGTCCGTTTTCTATTTATAATCTAAATTGTTAGACTACTGCAGTATAGGCTGGTAACAAAGTGACTAACAATACGCAGATTTCCCCTCTCCTCTTAAGAAGAGCGATCAAGTTTTGTTCCGATAATTCCAAGGAAGGGATTGTACTCTTTTCAAAAAGTTGGGATTTACTATACACGAATGCGACATTTGATGAACTTTTACAATCTCCGAATTTTCAAAGCATCCATGATTCGCTCCTCTCCTATCTCAAGACGACAAAGGGAATTCAATATGAAAAGGAGATGGGACTTTCCAGTGTTCTCCTTGAAACCGGCCTAATCGATGTCGGTTATTTTAACGACACGACTCTGATGTTGAACTTTATCCTTCATGATTTGGAAGAAGTATATGCAATCCGTTTTCTTACCGTAAGGCAAAATCTTTCCTCCGATTCCAAAGAATCGTTTTATCAAGACCGCTTTACCGGTCTCCCAAACAAAAACTACTTTCTTTCGATCTACAGCAACAATCGGATCTACAACAATAAATCGAATCGACCTTATTTTCTTTTTCTAATCTCTCTTTCTAACCCTGATTCCATCCTCAACAAAGAAGACAATTTTTATTATGAGTCGATTGCCCTTAAAATTGCCGAACGTCTCAAGAAATACATTTCGAAAGGAGATCAAATTTTTCGCCTCGGCTCCGAACGTTTCCTGATCGCAAGTGCGAACATAGAATCCGAACTGGAGGCGGAGTGGTTTGCAGAATGTATCATTCTTCTTTTTTCATTCCCATTCACCTATCGAGAAAGAGAATTTCACCTGAATGCAAACGTAGGTTATGCTCAGTTTGATCAGTTGGTCAATTCAGACCTCAATTCATTGAGGATTCTCGAAGAGGCAGTGCAACAATCGGCTCTTATCGGTCCGAATTCATTTTATCACTATGATCGAAGTACGATCGAACAAAATGCGACGAGGGCAAAAATCGAAATCGATTTAAGGAAAGTATTAAACAGAAACGAACTGGAACTGGCCTACCAACCGATCATGGATCTTCGCCAAGACTCGATCCTTTCTATGGAAGTTCTTTTACGTTGGAATCATCCGGAAAAAGGAAAATTGATGCCGGCGAGTTTTATTTCGATCGCCGAAAGTTCGAGTTTTATTAAAACAATAGGAGAATGGTTGATCTGGGATACCTTGAAATCCTACAGCACTTCCATCCTAAAAGAGAACCAAATCTGCATTTCGCTTAACATTTCTGCGAAACAACTCAACGACAAACAGATTTTCAACGTTCTAAAGGAAGCGACCGATTTTTACGGCATTTCTCCGGATTCTATCATTTTGGAGATCATAGAAGATTCTTTCGATTCCAATCTAGTAAAGGTAAACAAGGTAATCGCTCTTCTAAAAGACTTCGGTTTTCGTTTTGCGATAGATGATTTCGGGAAAGGTTACTCTTCTCTCGGAAGACTGCAAACTCTTCCCGTCGATTATATCAAATTAGACAAGGTTTTTCTATTTAACTACTTCAAATCTTCCAGCAAGACGATCATCTCCTCCTTGATCAATCTCATCCAAGCGATGGACAAGGCGATCATCGTGGAAGGTGTTGAAAATCCTAATCAACACGAACTTTTAAAAGAACTGAATTGCAACTATGCACAGGGTTATTTCTATTCTTATCCTCTCGAAGCGTCCAAAGTAGAAGAGTATATCAAGACGAAACTCACGCAAAAAATTAGCAGGAATTAAATATGGAATTGATCGGAAAACTCAAAAGACAACACCAGATCGTGAATGAATACGCTCATCAGATCGAATCTGAAATCGATAAGGCAAATCCGAACATAGGACATTTGGTCGAACTGCTTTCTATCTTTTCTGCTTCCTTACTCTTCCATCTCAATGTCGAGGATACGGACCTTTATCTTAAGATGGAAAACTACACGAATGACTCTCCGACTCTAGTTTCTCTTTTCGAACAATATCAGAAAACTATGTTCGGCCTAAAGGACACGTTGCTTGATTACGCAAGTAAATACTCGGATCCTCTTACGATTGAAATGAATTTCGGAAACTTCAAGGAAGAGACGACGGAGATCTTCGATCATCTCAGAAAAAGGATCGATAGGGAAGAATCGGAATTTTATCCTTTGATAGAGGATATCCTACGAAAACTTTCGACCGAAGAAGAAGTGGTTATTTAAATTTTCATTCGCTTCCCGGTAGAAGAGCGATTCGGTTCTAAATTACAATGCGAATCCAAAGGGATTTTCTTGTTCCTTTGGGTTTGTTTCGAGGCAACTTTACACAATTAACATACAATCGAATACGGCGATCAGCATTCCTTCCGCATGAAATCGTTTTTATTTTTTATCCGGTTCTCTTTGCTAAATAGAGTGCCTAAAATTCCATACTAATTTCCACCCAGCGTCCTTGTTTCGGAAACGATCCCCTCTTTTTATTACTTTTTATAATTTCTTATGATTCAGTATAAATGTGTATTTGGATATTTCACGAGCGAAAGATATTATATTATATATTTATTATATAGATAAATCTGATTTAATAAAATACTTGAATAATTAATCCGACAATACGAATATCTGTTCCATTAATTGATTGGAAACCTTTTTGGTTGGTTTTTTGAATTCTTTCTCGTAAAAGAATGAGAAATGGACTGGAATCTTATTTTAGAAAAACCGAATGTTGGAGGGCGTCTGATTTGGAATAACCGGGGCAGTCTTGAAACTATATAAAAAAACCGGATTCTCAGACAAAAATATTTATGAAAACCTTGCTCAATTACTTTCACCGCACAAGCACAATCGCCGCGATTTTGATCACATTCAATTGTCTTGGTGATAGGGATTCTTCGAATCTTTCTCTTAGGGCGATTCTTAATATTCCCGGGTTTATCACTGCGAACGGGGTAGATCTGACTCCGGAACCGATCGGTGGAACCGTTGTCGGATTAACGGGAACCGGATTGATTCTGATGAATAACGGAACTGAAACGATCAACATTTCGGCAAACGGCACGTTTGTTTTTAACGAAAAGATCGCTGGATCCGCTTCCTACAACGTCACGGTCAGACAAAATCCATTTGCTCCCGCGCAAATCTGTTCCGTTAGCAACGGATCAGGTATCGTATTCTCCCAACCGATCACGAATATTCAAGTGATTTGTTCCGTCGTTGGTTACAGCGTTCAAGGTACGGTCACCGGCTTAAGCGGCACGGGCCTTACTCTACAAAACAACGGCGCCGATTCCACTTCCATTTCTGCCAACGGTGCTTTTTCGTTCGCAACCAACGTTGCAAACGGAGGCACGTATAACGTCACCGTTTCGCAAAACCCAAGTTCTCTCAGCCAAACTTGCTCCGTTAGCAACGGTTCCGGTTTGATCGCGGGAGCTGATATAACCAACGTGAACGTTACTTGTTCCACGAATTCTTTCACAGTGAGTGGTACAGTTTCCGGTCTTTCAGGCACGGGATTAACTTTAAAGAATAATGGAACGGACGACATCGCCATTACGACAGACGGGACTTACACTTTTCCCACTGGAATTTCCAGCGGAGGAACTTATAACGTTACCGTTTCGCAAAATCCGAGTTCGCCGACTCAAACTTGTTCGGTAACGGGAGGAAGCGGATCGGTAACTTCTTCTGCGATCAGCGGAATCGCAGTTTCTTGTTCCACCAATTCTTATACAATCAGCGGATCTGCATCGAATGTCATAGGAAGCGGGCTCGTTTTAAAAAATAACGGGACCGATCCGATCTCGATTACCGCGGACGGAAGTTTCTCTTTCGGCACCAACATCGCGAGCGGTTCAGCTTACAGCGTCACAGTCCAACAGAATCCGAGTTCTCCGACTCAACTGTGTTCGTTGAGCAACAATACGGGAACCGTTAGTTCTTCCTCGATCACCGACGTCTCCGTTTCTTGTAGCGCTCCTCTCTACAATGTCGGCGGAACGATTTCAGGTTTGTCGGGAAGTATTACCATAAAAAATAACGGAGCCGATACGACTACAATTTCGTCTAACGGAGCCTTTACGATGACGACTCCGATCGCGGACGCATCGGCTTACTCGATTTCGATTTCAAGCCAGCCGGCGGGGCAGACCTGTTATATCGCTCAAAATTCCGGAACCATTGCGGCTATCGATGTGAATACGGTTCTTATCAATTGTGTGAACGGGGTCACCTTAGGAAATTTGGTGAACGGAAATATTCTCGTGAATAATATTCCTTTAGCATATTATGTTGAAAACCCTGCAACGGGCAGTTCGGATTGGTTTATAGGAGATCCGGGTGGAGACCCCGACACAATGTTGGACGGATACGGTTTTGCCTCAGGGCCAACTCCCGTGGGAAGACTTTCCAATATGTATCATATCACAACGGATGGAATCAATATCTATGCCGTGGATTTCAATTTGGCAACGCCAGCGTTGGGAACGGTTCGAAAGATTCACATCGCGACTCGAACTCTTTCCACTTTACCGATCACGATTCAGACGCCAAAAGGAATCTCAACGGACGGAATCTATCTGTATATTACGAGTCAGAATCATTACATCGTAAAATACAATCTACTCAACAATTCTTATTCTACAATCGCCGGTCTTTCGGGAACGTTTGGTACCACGGACGGCACAGGAACGACCGCGAGATTCAAATCTCCCAATGGAATCGCGACGGATGGGACCTTTCTCTACATAGCCGATACGGGGAATCATAAGATTCGGAAGATTAAGATATCCGATAATACCGTGACAACAATCGCAGGTAGTGGGGTCGCGGGAACACTCGACGGTCCGGGAGACGTTGCCAAGTTCAATCAACCGACTCATGTGGTTTACGATTCGAATACGCTCTACGTCGCCGATACCAATTCCCACAATATTAAGAAAGTAGATTTGACGACCAGTCCTCCCTTTGTAACGACGATCGCAGGAGATCCGGCAGGAACCTATGGGAATGTGGTGAACACAACGGGAACTTCCGCTCGTCTTGCGAAACCGTTCGCGATCGCACAAGACAACAATCATCTTTACGTTTCGGACGGAACTACCTTGATCAAAAAAATTTCCAAGACCGCTCCTTACGCTGTCTCAAATCTTTTGGGATGCGCACCGGTGAATCCGGTGACCTCAACAGGAACGCCACATACTTATTCGGGCGGCCCTGATGGAGGAACGATCGGAACCTGCCAAGCAGGAGAAGGAAGTTTTTACGATCCGAGAGGAATGGTTTCGAACGGAAGAAGTCTTTTCGTTGTGGAAATGCATCCTTACTTGCGTTTTATTCGTAAGATCGATTGAAAGGAAGTTCCAGGAAGAATCCGGAGTTTCTTTCGTAAAAGAGGCCTCCGGAGATAGGAAAGAATGGTCCGCCTTTTCAAAGGATTCTTCTGTATCACCTTGCGGATAAGAAGCAAAGAGCCAAGCTCTGAAAGTGTGAGTTCATACTTTTGAATGATTCGACAGCAAGTCATTTGTCGTACGAATCGTAAGGAAAGAGCCAGGTGTTCTTCGCCAAAGAAATCAATTTCGCGGGGAGTTCCCGCGATTTTTCAAAAGAAAGGCCCTTCTTCTAAACCCAAGCAACTCCCAATCAAAGAAATCTTCCCCATTCTTCTAAAAATCCGATCTTTTCGAATCTTTTTCCAAATCGACGATTTCCTTCCGGATCCAAAAAACAAATCTCATTTTTAACCTGAGTTTGGTAGGAACTCCCAACCCGGCTCAAGAGAATCCGGAAATTTCTTTTTTGCTTGTACTTTTTGAGGTAGAAGGCCAACATCAACGCATGCAGAGTTCGAGTTCTGGAAAAAAGGCCTTCTTGGTCGGAATTACCGGAATGATCGGAGGTGGAAAAAGCACCGCGACAAAGATTTTTGCGGAATTGGGAGCATTTCCGATTCAGGCAGATCAGCTCGCCAAACGTTATACGGCCCCGGATTCTCCCATTCTTAAAGAACTCATCGAACTTTTGGGATCGGAGATTCTCAACTCGGAAGGAAAACCGGACCGGAAAAAAATCGCGGAACTGGTCTTTCATGATCCGAAAAAATTGGAAGGACTCAACAAACTGATTCATCCGAGGGTAAGAAAGGATTTTTTGAAGATCCTGGAAACGGAGGCTTCGGGCAAACTCGTCGTCTGGGAAGTTCCCCTTCTTTTTGAAACAGACGCCCATACGCTCTGCGACACAACGGTGACCGTGGATTCGGATCCGGAAGAATCGATTTCCAGGACCGTATCGAGAGACGGTGTTACAAAAGAGGATGTTTTGGCGAGAATCGCAAACCAACTTCCTCTTTCGGAAAAGCTAAAAAGAGCCGATTATACAATTAGAAACAGAGGGAATCTCGAAACACTGAGAGAAGAATGTAAAACTCTCTACACAACTCTGTTAGGAAGAATGTTATGAAAGAAAAAATATTTTATGTGATCAATCTCGACAATAAGAGAATTCTAATTCTCTCTTTATTCTTACTCGGACTTTTATTTTCGTTTTTCTTCTTAGGAGTTTCCGTGGGAAAAAAACGGGGCGGAAATTCGGGAGAAGAATCCTTAACGTTAAACGACATCAAGAGCCAAGAAATACAAAGCGGAATTCCTTTTTCAGAGCCTGGCCAAATTCCGACGGAAGGAAACAAAGCTTCGACAACAACGGAAATTCCTCCGGCGACTACGAGTTCACCTTCGAATTCCAAAGAGCAGGATTCCGTTACCTTTAAAAACATTCCTCCTGCTACCGAAGTCGTGGAGTTTAAAAAATCCGGAACATCTCCTTCCTCCTCCGTTGAAAAGGAAAACAAATCCGCACCAGAAACGTTATCTGTAAAAGAACCGGAAGGTTCCAGAGAATCTAAAAAAATCAAAAAGAACGAAGAAAAAAAATCGAAACGAATTTCTAAATCTTCCTCGGACGAAGAGTCAAACGGTTTTACTCTTCAAGTCGCGGCGTTCAAAGACAAAGAAAAAGCAGACGAATTAAAAAAATCAATCTCCGGTAAGGATAAAAATTCGAAAGCAACCGTCAAAAGATCAAGAAACGGATATTATACGGTACGATTTGGCTCCGCATCGTCTAAAAAAGAAGCAGAAGGCCTTTCAAAAATGCTACCTGCAAAATTGAGATCGGGAGCCATCGTAGTCAAGGATTGATTTTTATATTGACCTTCTCTATATAGCCTACGAAATCAGTTTCTAAGTTTCGAATGGATCCAAAGGTGTTAGAGCTAACGCGCAAAGCAGTTGTACGCGCGACAATCGAGAGGCTTCGCACAACGTATTCCGATCTTCTGATCATAAAAGGATACGATGGGATTCCGAATTTTTTCGAATACAATTTGTATTCTCCTTCCAATAAGGAAGAAAGAGACAACGCCTTAGAAAGCCTCTACGAAAAGTTGAAAACGGTCGCGGGTAAATCCATGACCGACAACATCCACCAGATCATTCTTCTCAATCGACTTACGGATTCTCTCGATTACGATACCGCTAAGGTAGTGATCGAAAATAATCTTATGGAAGACGGAGTGATTTCCAGAGACAATCTCTACGCCGCAATGGGCGAAGCCGATCGTTTTGAGGAAAGAAAACAACAGATTCAGATGGTCGGAAATACTCTTCGTTTTTTCTTTTCACTTTCCAAACTTCCTATGATCAAACTTGTGATGGCTCCGATTAAAGTCGCGGCTTCCATGGTAGGCGCGACTTCCTTAGTCGAAACGATGGAAGCGGGTTACGATCTATCGAGTAAAATCAAAGATCTCAATCCTTTCATAGACGCCTTCGTAGACAGGGAAACCAAACTCATTGGAAAGTTGGAAATAGGAAGTCCCGTGGGCGAACTTCACACGTAGGAAAAATAAGTTTTTTCCAAAAAACTTTTCGGTTCTCGATCGAATCGTATCTCAAGACTCGGCGAATCTACTTTCTAAATTCCGCACAACAAAAGCCCTGCGAATCCGAGTCGAAAGGTTTTAAGTTCGTTTTTAAATCTTATTAAATTTCGTCCTTCGAAAACAACTACGGCCTTCCCTTCCTCGCCTTAACCTTACTCGCAAGTTGGAAAAAGTATTTAGAATCAAAAAATGCTCCGATCGAAATTTGTAGGAGTTCCTACGAGAGAAAAGGGAACACTTTTTATTTGCAAAAAGTAGAATTTTGTGATAAAGAAAAATCCGCCGAGGTTTTCCCGCCACCGCGCCCCTCCACCCAAAATCAGGGTGGGGCCCGCGACTTTTATGGAAGAGTCGTCGTATCTCCGACAAATTCATATTAAGATTCAAGATATTTCCGGATGAGGTTGTCCTCGTTTGTGGAGAAAAAATCTTAAAAGGAAAAATTCTAATCTAAAACAACGATTTTTTTCGAAGCTCTTTTTGAAAATAATCCGTATAAGCGGCCTTCCCCAAAAGATTGAGATGCGAGGCGTCAAAGAAGAATTCCGACCTCGTTTCGAAAACGGAAGGATCCAAACGAAGATAGACCGCGCCGGAATTTTCCGCGATCTTAGAAAGTTCCTTTCGAACCACGTCGTATTTCGAATTCTCTTGCTCCGAAAAGAAAAAGTTAGGAGTTTCCAAAAGAACAACCTTTACTCCGTTCTTCTGAGTGAACTTTAGAATTTCATAAAGTTCTTGTACGATTTCGCCTTCGATTTGTGGAGAAAGATTTTCATACTGTTTTTTCCAGCTCTCAATTCTTTCTTCGTTTTCCCTTTCGTTCGCGTTCAGTCTCCAAACGAAAATCGTAGAAAGATACTTATCATAGAGTTTGGAAAAGATGAAATGGGAAAAAGAATTGAGAGAATAAGAATGGGAAATCCGAAACATCCAGTATTCCAAAAAAGATTCTTCCGAGACTTTTCGATCCAGAAAATCAGTGAACAATCCCTTGTGATAGTAACCCTTTACGGATTTATAAGCGGAATCGGGATAACGCCCTTTGTGAAACACGAATTTATCCGCTTCCAAAACGAGAAGAGAAGGTTTTTGATTTCCATTCTTCCTTATATATTCGCCTACGATTTCCTTTCGAAGTGTTAAGTTCGCCCCCGGAATATTCAAGAGTGTGACGGGTTGTTTTAATTCTTTCGCTAAGACGACGGGATCCAAATCCCAAAGGATATGACTCGACCCTACTATGAGGACATTCGAGGGTTTAAAATTCTTATACAATGAAAACATCTTATCGTATTGCGAAAAGAAAAAAGAATAGGAAATCCGATCCAACACAATAACGGAAAGAAGAAGAGTGAAAAGCAAGCTCACATAACGTAGAGTTTTAGAACTGGAAGTAGATGAAACTGGATCCATAGAACACTCCTCCCGTAAAAATCAAAACAACAAAGAGACCCGCAACCGCCCAGTCCCCGTATCTTTTCCAACCTTCCTTCGTTTTTTCCCAGAACGGGAAAATCGCTTCCAAGAAAAGAAATAAAAAGAGCGCGAAAACACCCGCCTTCCTTTGAAATTCCACGATCAAATCCAAAGATTCTCCGGCGGAAAAATCGAATATTCTCGAAAGAATCTCATGCGCGACTCCTACGGAACTCGCGCGGAAATACACCCAACTCAAAAGAACACAATGGAACGTAAACAGAATTCCTAATATTCGAAACCAATTGTGTTTCGATTTTTCTTTAGGAAATACCTTTCGAATCAGAACTTCCAAACTAAGATAAATTCCGTTTAGAAGTCCCCAGATGACGAAAGTCCAATTCGCTCCGTGCCAGATTCCGGAAAGTCCGAAAACGATTAAGAGATTACTAATATGTCGAAACGTGGAGACACGATTCCCACCTAACGGAATATACACGTAATCCCGAAACCAGGAGGAAAGAGAAATATGCCAACGCCCCCAAAATTCGGAGACGCTGGAGGAAAAATAAGGACGATCAAAATTCTTCATCAAATCGATCCCGAGAATTTTTGCGGTTCCGATCGCGATGTTCGAATAACCGGCAAAGTCGCAATAGATCTGAAACGCAAAAAAATACGTCGCGACCAAAAGATCCGCTCCGGATTTTTCGGAAGGATGATTGTACATCGCGTCCACGAATACGGATAGACGATCCGCTACAAAAAGCTTCATTAAGAAACCGTAAACTATGTATTTTAGTCCGTTTTCCACGTTTTGAAAGAGAAGTTTGTGTTCCTGATGAAACTGAGTCATCAGGTGATGCGCCCTTTCGATCGGACCGGCGACCAATTGGGGAAAGAACATCACATAAACCCAATAGTATCCGAGATGTCTTTCCGCTTTGATCTTTCCCTGATAGACTTCCACGATATAACCCATCGATTGAAACGTATGGAACGAAAGTCCGATCGGGAGAATGATTTCCAAAGGCGAAATCGGCATCTCCGAGGAAAAAAGAAATTTATAAAGAATTCCGGTATTATCCAGAAGGAAGTTGAAGTATTTAAAAAAGATAAGAATTCCTATGTTCGATGAGAGACTCAAAATAAGGAAAGTTCTTCTTTTTGATCCGTTCGCATTCTCGATCCAGATCGCGAGATAATAATCCAAGACGATCGTAAACGCGAGGATAAGAATGTAGGCCGGTATGAAGGCCATATAAAAATAACAACTCGCAAGGAGGAAAAGAATCCACCGAAAACGAAAGGGAAGTAAAAAGTAAGAGATCGCTACGATCGGATAGAATATAAGAAAGTGAATTGAGTTAAAGAGCATCGTGTCTTGAGAGATTTATTTTCTGACGAAAGACAAAATTCTTTCCAACCCGGGAAAGAGACTACGTTGCCCTTCGTCTTTTCAATAAAGTAGAATCAGGATTCAGAGAGAAGCTGGAAAAGTAAAGCGGATTCGAGGGAGTTCCACCATTTCAAAATAAAATCAAAAGTGGGAGTTGTGGAAGAATTCGAAAATGGAAAGTCCCAAAGGGTTTGTCTAAAAATTTCGAAGGAAAGAAATTCTTCCAAGCCAAACCGTTTGAGACCTTTTTTCCGATTTTGAATCAGAGTGCACTCACTCCTTCCAAAGGAAGAACAGAAACTCCTTGGAGCGTATCCTTCACGGGGCAAATCTTCTGAATGTGTTCGAGAAGACGATCTTGATTTTCCCGTGGAGAATCGCTTTCCACTTCAATCGAATATCGAATTTCCTGAAAGCCCGTTCGAACCGGCGCTTTTCCTAAGAATCCGTCCGGATCCAGATCTCCTTCCACATGGACTCGAAAGTCCTTGAGTTCCACCTGAAAGGCAGGTGAAAACGCGGAGATCAAAACCCCAAGACAACTCGCAAGTCCGCCCAAAACATACTCCACCGGATTCGCCGCCTCATCCTTTCCCCCGAGACTTTCTGGTTCGTCCACAACCCAACGATGACCACGGGATTCTAAAAGGATTTTCACTCCTTCCCCGGACCACTTCGCATCACTGTAAAACAGTTCTTTTGCCATTCCTATTTCTCCTTTTCCTTTTGCTTATCAACTTAGAAGAGAAGAATCAAGATTTTAATTCCATATAACAGAATAATATCTTATATATTAGACAATCTTCTTTCCAGGAAGTAGAACGTATTGTGAATCGGGAAAGTAGACCTTCTTGGTAAAAGGGAAAACGCGGGAACTCCTCACTATTTTCGAATCTTTCAGAGAGTTTTTGAAAGGCGGGAGTTCCCACAGAGGACGGCTTTCCAAGAGAGGTCCGCTTTGAAAAAGATGGAGTTCCTACTTTGATTCAACTCTCAAAGAAATTCCTTTTCTAAAAACGGAGGAGTTCCTACATCCCTCTCCGAAGTCAGACAAAACCTCGATTCGACCGAAAGCTTTTCGAAAAAGCGTCTGAAGGAATTCCCACAAATCGATTTCAGTCCCCTTTTGGGAGAACGAATCAGATCGCTCCTTTGATTTCATCTTCTGAAGGAAGAATTCTGAAGCCACCAAAGAGGATCTCATTTTTTTCGCGCTCTGGAGCACGGATTGAAAAAAAGAAGTGTCTGCGAGTAGAGGGACTCGCCCTCTACGTAGTTTGCCATCCCGGCAAACTACACTCCGAGGCGTCTCTTTCAGGCCTCTGCACTTCCTGTGCTTCGGGCGCATTTGTTGCGCTCCCTATGGGTCGCTTCAAATGCTTTCCTGAACTCGCGTTCGAGTCCAGGATTTTATGGATTCAGTTGGTTAGAGTAAAAAAGAAGTGCTTGCGAGTAGAGGGACTCGAACCCCCACACATTACTGCACCAGAACCTAAATCTGGCGTGTCTACCAATTCCACCATACTCGCGGTGAGAATTCCAATTTTTGTGAGTTTCGAGCAGAGTCAAGCTGAAAGAAACAATTCTTCCAGGCTACTTTTTGAAATTGCCCCGCGGAAAACGGTTGGAAATAAATTATCAATCGTTCTATGCAATTAAGAATTTCAAACCTTCTCATTCGAAAGGGATTTTAGAATCGGACAATGAGGACGATGATCCCCGTGACAATGCGACGCCAAGTCCTTGAGAGTATCCGCCATCTCCTTCATCTCCGCTATCTTAGTTTCCAGAGTTTTTAAGTGAGAGAGAGCGAGAATTTTCACATCGGAACTCGCCCTGCTCTGATTTCTCCAAAGACCAACTAACTTCTTGATTTCCTTCAATGCAAATCCCATACTTCGAGCTCTTTTTACGAACTGAAGAATGTGAACGTCGTCCGAAGAATACATTCTATAACCCGATTCTCCCCTTCTTGCTTTCGGGATGAGGCCGATCGTTTCATAATGTCGAATTTGTTTTGCGGTGACTCCGGATTTTTTGGAAACTTCCCCGATATTCATAATCAACTTCTTACGATTTATTTCCTGGACTTTTTTTAGTCCAGGGAAGAATAAGATCGCTCAGAGGAACGGATCTGCAAGCCAAAATAAAACCCTCCTCCTTTTCTTCCCCCGTCAGAGAAAATTTACCGAGAGAAAGATGCTCCACCTTTCCGCTCAAGAGAAGAATTTTGCAAACCCCGCATCGACCGAATCTACAAGAATAAGCGAGATCGATTCCCGCATTCAAGGAAGAATCTAAAATCGTCTCCTGATCCTCGACTTCGATGTTCCGCTTCAGATCCGGAAAGTGAATCTTAAAACCCATACTACCTCCTTGTCCAACTTCGTAAAATTCTAAAGGTTCCCCCTATAGGAAGGTCAAGGTAGCCAACGAAAAAAAAATGAATACGAAAAGAAAAAATCGCAATCGGTTCTTGACCTTACCCTTGTGGGAAGGTTTAACCTAAATCTCAAGATCGGTTTTCAAAACCTTTTAAGGAGAATCTTATGTTGGAATTTCAAGTGGAGAATCTGTCCTGTGGGAGTTGCGCGAACGTGATTTCCAGAGCGATCAAAACGATTGATCCGAACGTTCAGGTAAGCGTGGATGTCGCAAGTCAAATCGTTCGCGTAGAAAGCGGACGCTCGGGAAAAGAACTCGCAAATCTAATCGAAGAATGCGGTTACCCTGTTTCCAAAAGCGCTGTCGTTTAACAATCAATGAGAAGGAGAGATAGCAAATGAGAACCTCAATTCGAAACAAAACTCTCGGAAACCTTCCGGTTCCGAGTTCAAAAAAGAAAACGTCCCTCTCGAAAGTGAAGGTTGCAAAACTCGCGCTTTCGATTTTTCTTATATTCGTAAGTTATGGATTACGGGCGCACGGAGACGAACATCCCGGTCCGAACGGAGGAGCCATCCGGATGCCTGGATCTTTTCATACGGAACTCATCGTTCTCAAAGAAGGTTTTAAAATTTATCTTTTGGACGTGAGCTTTCAAAATCCGATCACAAAGGAGAGTTCCCTTCAGGCAAAACTCATAGATGGAAAAAAGGAACAAAAATTGGAATGTCAGGCGCATCCGGACCATTTCTTTTGTCCTTCTTCTAAAATTCCGACTTCGGGGAAATTGATCCTGCAGGCCTCTCGAGCGAAGTTAAAAGGTGCCGAAGTCGTCTACGAGCTTCCGCTTCCGAAAAAATAAAAACGAATCTCTTCGGCGTCGATAGGTGCCGGAGAAAACTCAATTCTCCACACAATTCTTGAATTTTCCCCTGACTATTTTTGGCTTTCGCAAGCCCTCCTTTTCGGAATGTTACTTTGTCAAAAAAGAAAGAGAAAGCTCCTACACTTCTTTCTGACTTTTTTTAAATCGATATTTGGTCCGACAAAACTTCTCTTTTCGAAATTCGTTTGCTGAAAACAATCACTTCTTCCGAAACCGAAATGCAAAAACCTTTCCGTGATTTTTAGAATCGACCTTAGAATTCGTCTCCATCTTCGAAAGAAGGAATGAATTCTTTTGATAGACTTCTCGACCCTCAAAGATGTGTGAGTTCCTACATATTACGGCACGTCTGCGTTTTGTGGATATTCAATCTTCCTCAGCTATTCGAACAACGTGAGAGTTCCCACAAATTTTTCCTTTTTGACGATTCGAAACCTTTCTAATAAACGATTCCCATTCTTCCTTCTTAGAGTTCTCTCAGTCTTCTCTCCTTTCAAGGCCTTCATTCTTTCCCTAACAAAATGACTTCTGTGAATTTTTGCGGGAGTTCCCGCATTTTTCGGTTTTAGAACGGATTCCGAATCGAAACGAAACGCGACCGGGTCATCGATTCCGAACGGCGCGAAGTGCGGATCAAATTTCAGATTCTTTGACGAGCTTTTGAAATAAGGAAGAATAGAATTCCGCGAATTCTAAGTCTTCCTTTTGTGTGATCTTGAGATTGAAAGGATGAGATTCCACGATCGCAGATTTTTTTCCATGACCTAAAGCCCAGGAACAAAGATCGGTGGGAACATATTCAAGCGGAGCGAAAAGGAGTTCCTTCAAGACGGAGCCTTTCATTCCTTGCGGAGTTTTCATAAACCAGATATGCTCTCGGTCCAAAAGAGACTCGGTAAGTCCATTCGATTCTTCTAATACGGTTTCGGATGTTTTGGAAGCGAGAGTTGCGATCCCGTTCTCCCTTACGCTTTCGCACAAACGGTCCAATTCTTCGGCCAAAACAAAAGGTCTCGCGGCGTCATGAACCAATACAATATCGTCGCTTTGTATCTCCAATACGGAAAGCCCCCGCAACATGGAAGCGTGTCTTGTCTCACCACCTTCCACGATCCGATCCTCATCCCGTAAAAAAGGACCGCAGATCTCTTCGGTTTTCTGAATCGATTCTTTATGAGAAACCAAAACGATCTTTTTTTGTTTTCCCCAATCCTGAAATCGTCTGAGGGAATGAAGGAATACGGGCTCTTTCGCCAATTCTAAAAATTGTTTCGGAATCGACGAACCCATTCTCGTGCCGGTTCCTCCGGCTAAAATCAATACGTAAATTTTCTCAGAGAGAAACAGGGACTTCATTCTGAAAGATCTGTTCCAAATTCTGACGTTTTCTTATGAGCTGAAACGAACCGTCCAGTCCTAACAACACTTCGGCGGTTTCCGGGAAGGAGTTATAATTCTTCGTGGACATTGAGGAACAATATGCACCCGCTCCTTCCATCACGATATAATCGCCTAACTTTGCTTCGCCGGTCGTTCTTGTGATCGGACCTCCACCTTCCGCTTGTGTAAAAAGATCCCCGCTCTCGCAACAGTGCCCCACAAAAACGTAATCTTCCGTCTTTCCGGAATGTGTTCCTTCTTTGGGAACGACGACTAACGGATGTCTCGCGGCATACAAAGAAGGTCTTGTGTTCACGTCCATCCCTGCGTCGACTTTAACGAAAGTATATCCGTTTTCTCCCGTGGAGACGATATCGTCGATCGTGGTCACGATCGCGCCGTTATTCACCATCATAAAGGAACCGGGCTCGATCTCCATGTGGAGTTTGGTCCCATTCTTCTTCGCGAATTCTTGAAAAAGTTCGATCACCGGTTTTCCGATCGTCTGGAAGTCGGTGGTCTTTTCGTCTTCCATTCTTCCCACTTTGAATCCTCCGCCGAGGTTGAGAATTCTACATTCCGGAAATTGTGCGGCGATATCCAAAGAAACTTGTGCGACGATTTTCCATACCGCGGGATCGCTTCCCGATCCGATATGCGTGTGCACTTTGAAAATTTTGAGATCGTATTTTTTGGCAATTTCTTTCACTTTGTTCAAGTCTTCGTGCCAAACTCCGAAGGAAGAAGTCTTTCCGCCCACGTCCGTCTTCTTTGTTTGTCCGGACCCGAGCCCCGGATTGAACCGAACACTCACTTCTTTTCCCGGAAATAACTTTCCAAAGGATTCCAACTGTCTCAAGGAACACGCGTTGAAGACTACGCCCTTTTCGACCAATTCTTTGAGTCCCTTCGCGAGTTCTTGAGAAGTCAACATGATCTCTTGCGGTTTGAATCCGTAGAGAAGCGCTCTTTGCACTTCGTATTCCGAACTCGCGTCGATCTGAATTCCTTTTCGTTTCATGATCTCGAGAATGGTTCGATTCGGATTCGCCTTCATCGCATATCGTACGGTCAACCCGAACGCGTTCGGGAACGCAAGAGCGGTGTCGCAACTTTTTTCGATTCTCTCTCTGGAATAGACAAAAACGGGGGTTCCAAATTGTTGTGCGACTGTACGCACTTGGGATTCAGTCAAAAATTTTAATTTTTCTATTGATTGCATAGTGAAACGGGCATTTCTAAATGGTTTTAGAACAGGCTCCGTTGGAGTCCTGTTTTTTTAAAGGCATTTTCATCCATGGCTGGCAAAATCACTCATCTCGAAGTTCTTTCTCAGGTTTGCAAACATCTGGATCACGGAACTCCGGACCAAAGAAAAATCGCAGGACTCATGCGCGCGGAATCAAACCGCAAGTTCGCAAACATCGGCGCGATCGCCCCCGATATATTTTATTTTTATCATATTCTTTCTCCAGCCAAAACAAAAAAGGCGACCGTCTGGGGAGACATGAGTCATCACAGCTCCGTCGCCGAATTGATTCTCAACTTTTTGGATCTCATTCTTCAAACCGAAGAGGGAATCCACAGAGATCGCTACATCGCATTTACTTTGGGTTATATCTGTCACTGCGCTGTCGATATCATCACACATCCTTATATCTTTTATATCTCCGGAGACTTTTACAACAAGGACAAGAAGATCAGTAGCCTCGCCCAGTATCATCACATGAGAGTGGAGAATGCTCTGGATTCCTGGCTTCTCGACTATAGATGGGGAATGACTCCGAAAGAATACGACTTCGTCCATCACGTGGACGCGATCTTTAAGTCCGACAAAAAAAACTGGAAGATGGATCCGATGCTTTGGCATTTTTGGCTTCGAGGTTTTAAGGCGACCTTCCCGGAAGCATTCAAAAAACATTATATTGGATCCGAAGATAAAATCATTCCGGGGGATTTGTTAAACGAATCCTTTCTGGGTTATCTGGAATTCCATAAGGTCATGGATTCCAGAAGCAAGTGGATGCGAGGCGCGCTCAAACTCCTCGACAAAATCACCTTTCACAAAGTAAGATCTTCCGTTCTTATGCTTCCTCTCAAGGAACATATCGACAAAAGAATCATGAACGAAGAACACAAGAAGTGGAACTATCCCGCGGATCCTACGATCGTAAGAGAGGATTCTTTCGTCGAACTCATCAATCGTTCCGCGCAGAACGGAAAAGACGCCTTGACCCACGCCTGGAATTATCTGGAAAACAAAATGTCGCGAGCGGCTTTTCTCAAAGAATATCAGGGATACAACTTGGATACGGGACTCCGATTTCAAGGAATCGACAGCATGAAAGAATTTTCACCGATAGAAGAAGTTTAATCGAATATGAAACACGAACCAGTCAGTTATCTTTCTCGTTTTTTTGTAATCCACTTCCGAGATAGAATTCTTCAAAAAGTTCTAAACTCACCCGATCCGATCAAACAACTCGCAAAACTCTGCGCGGGTCTTTTGTTTCTCAACGGATTTCTTTTTGTCTTTTCGATCAAGGACCTCTGGAGAGTTCCCGAATCCAATCAATACGAAAAACCTTCCGTTCTCTACGGAATCAACGACAAGAACGAATACGAACCGATCGCCGAATTCTATCGTTTTTCACGAGTTGTCTTAAACATCAAAGAACTTCCTCCGGAGGAAGACGGAAAACCGAACAAGCTGATTCGAAGTTTCGTTTCCACCGAAGATAACAATTTTTATTCGCACTGGGGACTCGATCTTAGAGGGATTTTTCGCGCCTTTATGGTCAACCTTCTCGCGGGAAGAATCAAGGAAGGAGCTTCCACGATTACACAACAGGTCGCACGTCTTCGATTCTTAAACACGGAACGTTCTTTCCTGCGGAAAGCAAGAGAAGCCTGGCTCGCACTTCTTCTCGAAGCCGTCTTCGACAAAGACACACTGATGGAAATCTATCTCAACGAAATTCCATTAGGGCACGGAACGATCGGGGTCGGAGCGGCGGCACGATTCTACTTTCGAAAGGACGTAAAAGATCTGAGTTGGGGAGAATCCGCTCTTCTTGCGAGTTTGACCACAAGACCGACTGAATTTTCACCTTTGGTGAATCCGAATTCTTCCAGCGCAAAAGTAAGGGTCGTGTTTAAGAAGTTTGTCGAAAACGGGATCTTGGACGTTAAAACCGCCGAGAAAGAATACGACGCATTTTCTGAATATTATATAACTCTAAACCGATCTCCGAACGACTCTGCCTTTGGAGATCGGCTCAATCGTTTCCCTTATTTTACGGAATACGTTCGTAAGAATCTAACTCGATACATCCCGAAAACGACGCTCTATAGCGGCGGTCTCAAGATCTATTCTACCTTAAACATTCAACACCAGACACAAGCCGAAAAGGCGTTGTATGCGGGTTTGAAAAATCAAACGGCTCAATCCAATCAGAGAACGTTTACAAAGATCGACGCGTTCGACGACGCCTACGGAGAGATCTATGATATTCTCGCGATGATCCACGACGTTCCCGAATTTAAGTTTAAGATTTCGAGATCGATCCGAACCTTCAATCGAGCCTGGCAGGAAGACCTAAGAGACGAACTGAGCACTCTCAATCTTTTGAGCGGAACCGAAACGTTGGGAGAAGCGATCGAGTGGAGTTATAGAAGTCAACAGACCGAAGACTTCCTTCTTCCAGTCGAAGGCGCTTTGATCTCAATGCGACCGGATACGGGTTATATCACGGCGATGGTCGGAGGTTCCGGCTTTCGATCGGACAACCAACAGATCCGCGCGTTCCAAGCATACAGACAACCTGGCTCCGCGTTCAAACCTCTCGTCTATGCCGCGGCGATGGAATACTACAACCAACATCCGGATCCAAAGAAGAATGTGACCGCGGCGTCTCTCTTTTCCGATTCTCCTCTTCAATACGTATTAGAAGACGGTGATGAATGGAACCCTTCCAATTACACGGGAGAATATTCAGGATTCATAAGACTCCGAGAAGCTCTGGAACTTTCCAGAAACAGCGTCGCGGTTCGTGTCTTGGAACATACGGGTATCAGCAACCTGATGCCATTCTTGGAAAAAATTCTTCAGATCGAAAATAGATCCATACCAAGAAACTATTCGATCTCTTTGGGAACGTTTGAAGTTTCTCCGTACGAGTTGGCAAAGGCTTATGCGGTACTTGCTTCCGGAGGAAAACAAGTATTTCCGTTGAGCGTTCTTTATGTGGAAGACGGATCGGGAACGATCATTCGAGACTTTCGGGAAGAAGCGAGTAAGATCGAAAGAAAACAAGTCCTCTCTCCTGAGGTAAGTTTCATTCTCACATCGATGATGGAAGACGTGATCAAAAAAGGAACGGGAACCGGAGCTTCTTCTTACGGACTTTCTCGGCCTGCGGCGGGAAAGACGGGAACGACGAATAACTTTCGGGACGCTTGGTTCGCGGGTTATACGGGTGAACTCGTGAGCGTTGTTTGGATCGGCTATGATACGGGAACTCTTTCGATGGGTAGAGGAATGTCGGGCGGGGTCGTCGCGGCTCCGATCTGGGGAAGATTTATGTCCAACGCACTCTCCAAGGAAAAATCCAAGGGCTTTCACTTCGGCGAAACGGGCGTGGTTCGAAGACAGATTTGTTCGATCTCCGGGAAACTTCCAGGTTCCCATTGTAATCAAACGGAAGAAGAATACTTTACGAAAGATACTGTTCCGAAAGAGGTTTGCGACGATCACCGAGGCTCCGGTTATACTCCCGAGCCGGATCCAACTCCGCCTTCCAGTCAGACAAAAGTAAAAAAGAAGCAGAAAACCAATATTTTCCAGGGCGACGATGATCTGATTCGGTAATTCCGAACAAAAATACTTGTCGTTTTGGGATTGCTTACACAAATAGAAATATCGTTATCAGGAGTTTTAGATGGCCATCGGCAAGGAAAATAATAACAGCGTAATCGGTCCCGGGTCCATTTTTGAAGGGAAATTTTATATCGCAGGTTCTCTCCGTATTGACGGAAAATTCGAAGGAGAGATCAAAACCGATGATACTCTCTACATCGGAGAAACAGGTAAAGTAAGAACGAATATCGCGGCTCGCGAAGTGACCGTTTCCGGAACGATGATCGGAAACATCAAAGCGGAAAACGAAGTTCGTCTCGAAGAAACCGGAAGACTTTTAGGTGATATCACAGCTCCTGCTCTTCATTTGGCGAAAGGTGTGGTCGCAAAAGGAAACATCACGATCACCGGCGGACAAAAGAAAGACGTGAAAAAAATCGTGGAAGAATCTTTTGGTGGAACCCGCACCCTGGACAACGGAAAGGACGAATAAGTCCTTTTTCTTTACTATAGGAAAGGCCGGACTCCGGCCGATAATCTTCCTGTATGATCTTTAAAAAGCCCAGACAACTGACCGCGGGAAAGGAACTCCTTCGGACAGACAATTTCACCCTGATCTATCTGGGCGCTTTTCACTTTCACTATTCATTCTATTTTAGAGGGAATCTCTATCACGGAAATCTGGATTTTAGAAGAAAGAAATTCAGACTGATTCCGATCTTCGCCTCCCTCGCACTCTTCCTGGCCTTCTTAGGATTCGGAATGAACCCAAGTAGCGCGATGATGGATTCTACCGGACATGAAATTACGGAGAATGATTCCGAGGATTTGAAGGCAAAATCCGGAGATGAAAAATTCTTAGAAGAATCCGAAAAGGCAAAACTAACGATTCTTATGGCGAAGGAATTGAAAAATCCTTCCGAAAAAAAGAAACAACTCAAGGTCACAACCTATCGGGTCAAAAGAAATGAAACGTTAGCCGAAATAGCGACTCGTTTTAAGGTTTCTATGGAATCGATCGCGGGTTCCTCAAACATCAGAATCGACGACACGTTGTATCCCGGACAAATATTAAGCATTCCTAACAAACAAGGTCTACTCTATAAGATGAAAACGGGCGAGACGATGGCGAAGGTCGCAAGCCTTTATAAAGTCAACTTGGACGAGATCATGTTGGAAAACAAATTAGACGATCTTGATATTCTGAGACCGGGTCAAAAAGTATTCTTACCGGGAGCGGTCATTCCGGATCCGACTCCGAAATGGGTGATTCCGGTCGCTTCGAGAATCGTAACTTCCAATTTCGGATTTAGAACTTTCCCGAGAAGAAAGTTTCACGAAGGCCTCGACCTAAAAGCTTTTTATGAACCGATCGCAGCCGCAAGAAACGGAAAAGTAATCTACGCGGGATGGATGGGCGGTTACGGAAACGTCGTCGTGATCGAACACACGGACGATTTCAAAACTCTCTACGCTCACAATTCGAAACTCTTCGTTCAGAGAGGGGATTACGTTTTAGCCGGGAAAAAAATCGCGAGATCCGGTTCGACCGGATATTCTTTCGGTCCTCACCTTCACTTCGAAGTGATCAAGAACGGGCAACCGGTCAATCCTTCCAAATATCTCAAAGGCCTTACCTTTCGAAAGGGCGGCCCGACGCACTGAGTTTTTTTCGAATCAACTTTGAAAAAGTGGGTGATCCTACTTTTCGCTTTGTAACAAACAAACCTTCCCTCTTCGATTCCTAAAAAAGAATTCTCCGTAGAATAGTCGCTCCGGACTCAAAGTCCGTTTGCAAGCAGTTTCTTTAGAAAAATCCCTGTCGTAATTCCGACGTCTCGAGAAATACATCTCGGGCTCCTGAGGCGGATTTCATTTCGACTTGGAACAGGAGGAAAAAAGAGATTGGGACTTCCACCTGAGAGCAACTTCTCCATCAAAAGTGGAAATTTAAAAAAATAAATCGGGACATTCTTGAAATCCGATTGAACTTTTTAAAAACGATTCTTGAGCGAATGTAATTCCCGCCGAAAATTCTTTCCTTAGAAAAAACTAAATTCTTCCATGGAAAACAAAGAATTTGATTTTCAACGCGAAAGTCTGATGGAGGGTTTCCAATATGAAACATACAATCACGTCATTTTTATTTCTCGTTCTCCTGATCGGAAATTGTAAAACACCTACGATCGAAGAGCTCATCGATCAAAGATTGATCAAATCATACGATCAAACGGAAACTCTAAACCTTTACTACGCAACGATAAGAACTCAAAATCCCGACGCGCAGATCGGATGCAACGATTCTTATTTTCTCACGAACGGAAGCAAAGACCTCAAAACGGGATATTGTATTGTAAACGTTCCTGCAAATCACGAAGTCGGAGCTCTTCCGAGCGGACTCGGAAGTAGAGAAACTCTATTTCAATTTCTGGGTCACAAGGCTTTTGAAAAACAGGAAAACTTTTTAGAAGATTTGAAAAAAGATCCCTTCGACGAAATACTCGTATTCGTCCACGGATTCAACGTTCGTTTTGAAGAAGCGATTCTGAGAGGAGGACAAATTCGATACGATCTCAAGTTTCCGGGTAAGATCGTGATTTTTACCTGGCCAGCCGGGAGCGAGGGAGGAATTCTCAATCAAGTTCTCGTAAAAGGAACATACGAGAAAAATCTTTTGTCCGCGAGAAGTTCGAGAGAAGAATTTAAGAATTTCCTAAAGTCCTTACAATCTCTCGGTAAAAAAGTTCACCTAATCGTTCACTCGATGGGACATCAGGTTGTTTTACCTGCGTTAGCCGAAATTGGTAAGGAAACAAAAGAACCCATCTTGAAAGAATTGATTCTCAACGCACCGGATTTTGATTCCGGAGAATTCAGGTTGATGACGGACAAACTCTCCAAGACCGCAAAAAGAATTACTCTCTATTGTTCTCCGGGAGACAGCGCGCTTCAAGCCTCGGCGACCGTAAATCAAGGGGGAAGATTGGGATCTTGTAGTCTCGTTCCCGGAATCGACGTCATCAACGTAAATCCAGTGGATTCTTCTTTGGTTTCAATGGGACACGGGTACTATTCTTCCAAACCGATCCTCACGGACATTTATCAACTTCTTCTGGGGGTGAAGGCGGAAAAAAGGCTCTTCATTCGGAAGTCTTCCGGAAACGAAAACTTCGTTTTGAGAAATTAAGAAAGAATTCGATCTCAAAAAACTTTCGAATGGAAAGTGAAGAGCGGGTTCGTAAGGATCCGTCCGCCGATGGAACCATTTTGGGAATTCTTCGGAAAATCGGAGGAAGGAGCCGGGATTCTATCCCTAAAAATGCGTCTAAATTTCAAACCAGTCGTAAGTTTTAACCGTCCTTTTTTTGTTTTCCCGAAAAGCCTCCGAGAAAGAGTGGGAAAGGTATGGGGTGGTTCTTCGATGCGAAAACACAATTTTACCATAACTTTTTCCGTATTTTGACAAAATATCTTGTTGAATTCGCGGTTATTCTTAGTAACTAATGAATATGCTTCAGAAACCCAAAATTTTGGTCGTTGAGGACGAAATCATCGTCGCAGTCAATCTTGGCCAAAAGCTCAAAAAGTTGGGTTACGAACTCGTCGGAATTACATCCTCCGGTGAAGAGGCCATTCAAAAGGCGGAAGAAAATCATCCGGACCTCGTCCTCATGGACATCAATATCGAGGGGAATCTTGACGGAATCGAGACCGCAGAAGTCCTTCGAAATCGCTTTCACACTCCTGTTATCTATCTTACCGCCTATGCAGACGAAAATACCTTGGACCGCGCCAAAAAAACGCAACCCCTTGGATATATCGTAAAGCCTTTTGAATCGGATCAACTCCGTTCTTCCATTGAAGTAGCACTTTATAAAAACGAAATCGAACAGAGATCCAAACAGACCGAGGAAAAACTGAAAGGCGCCTTAGATCAACTCGGCGCCGGAATTGTCACGACCGACGAAAACGGCTTTCTTCTTTTTATGAATCCCGCGGCGGAAAAACTGACCGGCTGTAAATACGAAGAAAACCTTGGAAAACCGATCCAAGATGTTTTGCATTTTAAGAATAGAACCGGCGATGCAGTTGAGAATTTGGTGGAAGAAGTGATCCATTCTCGCCTACCGAAAGAAAATGGAAATCTTATCCTAGTTTCTAAAAGCGGAATTCTTCAAGAAGTCCTTCTCCAGAGCTCTCCCATCCTAGGAACCGAAGAAAAACTTACCGGGACCTTTAACATCCTAAGAACAAAAGAGCAGAATAGCACAGCCGGCGAAAAAGACACTTATCTCAAAGAAATTCATCATAGAATCAAAAACAATCTCACGATCATCTCTTCCATCTTCAGCCTTCGTTCCGGTCAAACGAACGGAGAATCAAATGAAGTCTTACGGGAAAGCCAAAATCGTTTGAGAGCGGTTGCCCTTCTGCATGAAATTCTTTACGAGAGCAAGGATCTTTCTTCGATCAGTTTCGAACTCTATGTAAAAAAACTCACCGACGCCCTTTTTGAAATCTATCAAGTAAACAGAGAAAGGGTTCGCCTTGAATTGAATATTCAAGAATCCAAGGTGAAAGCGGAAATCGGAATGAATCTGGCTTTGATCATCAACGAACTCATCACAAATTCCTTAAAACACGGACTTGCGGATTCAAAGGCGGGTGCGATTCGAATTCATTTTACCAGAGAGAATGATATGCTGACTCTGGAGGTTTCGGATAACGGAAACGGACTTCCGGAAGAATCTTTAAGAAATCGAAATCCGAGTTCTCTTGGCCTTTCCTTAGTCGAATCTCTCGCGAAACAAATCGGAGGAAAAGTCGACCTTCTCAATCAAGAAGGGGCTTGTGTAAAACTCCGTTTCCCGGCTTCCGCCTAAGTTCGAAAACAATTCGTTTCTATTTCTTAAAATCGCGTCGGAAGGCTTTCTATTTTCTCCTTTCAAGATTTCTTTTTCCCTGAAGGTTTTCTCGATCGAAGCTGGATACGAAAAAATCGAACCGAGATTTTGAGAATAGGTTTTGAGGGACAGCTTCAAAGGATTGGAACTTCGAAGAAGCTCTGATTCCTGACTTTCGTCTCCCGATCTAAGCGAAAAACGAGGAGTTCCCGCTTCACTTTAGAAATCAAACAAACTAAGCGTTCTCTCCGGCTCCTTAAAAGTAGGAACTCCTTCGTTTCTCGGAAAAATCCGTCTCTTTCACAAAGTCTTTTCGGAAAAAACGCGGGAACTCCCCCTGCTCTCTTTCTTCCAAGGATGAATCCACCTTACAGAGAAGCTCTTTCCATTCTTCTTTCGGATGCTGGTGTCGAATCTTATCCCAACTGATGATCATCTCCTCTCTCCTCGATATTGAGAATCATTCTCATATAATAAAGTTTGTCCAGCGTTTCTTCAATCCAGGAATGACTTGTAAGAATTTTTTTCCCTCCCAGACTGACCGAGATGAAAACCAAATTCGAATTTTTTGAAATCGTCGAAAGACCCGAAGACAAAACCGCAATTCTCTATTTGAACCGCCCTGAAAAAAGAAACGCTATGAACTGGCCTTTTTGGAGGGATCTACCGGACGCCATTGAGGAAATCAATTCCAACCCACAGATTCACGCATTTGTCATCGCGGCCCGTGGAAAATCGTTTTCTACCGGTTTGGATCTGGAGTCCTTTTTCGAACAATTCGGAGCGTCAATCCAGGCCCCTTTGGGAGACGATCGAAGAAAATTTTTCGACCTCATTCTAAAAATGCAAAAAGGTATCAACGCCGTCTATAATTCTCCAAAACCATCGATCGCCGCGGTCCAAAAACACTGCATCGGAGGAGGTTTGGATCTCATCTCTGCTTGCGATATTCGTTATGCGACGGTCGATGCTTCCATTTCTCTCCGGGAAGCCAAGGTGGCGATCGTTGCCGATATGGGTTCCATCAATCGTCTTCCTTCGATCATCGGACAAGGACATACGAGAGAACTCGCACTTACAGGGAAAGACATCGACGGCCCGGAAGCGGAAAGAATCGGCCTTGTTACAAAGGTTTTTCAAACCGAAGAAGAGATGATGAGCGTGGCTTTGGCGACTGCGAAGGAAATCGCGGAGAATCCGAAGTTGGTAGTTTCCGGAGTAAAAGACGTAATGCGTTATTCGGAAGGAAAACCCTTAGAAGCCGGTCTGAACTACGTGGCTCTTTGGAATTCGAGTTTCTTAGACTCTGCAGATTTTAGAGGAGCGTTGCAATCGTTCAAGGAGCGCAAACGCCCCCTCTACAATCAAAACTGATTAGGCGTAAAGGTCCAGAATTCTTCTCTGTCCTTCTTCTTTGGAATTCTGGACTCCAGCCTCAACAGCAAGGTTGAGCATCTTTCGATTCAAGTCGCTTTGTGCTTGAAAAATTTCTCGAGGTAGATTGGCTACCCTCTCCAATAGTAAACTCTGGTTGGTGTTTCCGTTGATATTCATAAATTCCCTCTTTTTGAGAATTTGGGGTTTTTCTCTCTTTTTCCCCCAATTCTATTCTCGGTTGATAAATAGAAAACTTGATTATTTTTTGAAAATTTTTACCCTGTCCAAACTGTGAGTTTCCCCACACTGATCAGATCTGCGATTCAGAGGGAGAATCAAAGAGAATTCACCAAAGCATTTAACCTCTACAAAGAGGCCCTCTCGTTTACAAAAAGTCCGAAGACAATTCTTAAGATACGAAATCGTCAGGCCTGGTGCCAATATCATATTGGAAACACGAGAGAAACATTAAATCTTTTTCACGAAATCATCACTCAATATCCGGATGAACCGGGAAGTTATCTCTACTATTCGAATTATCTCATCAAGGTGAGTAACTTCAAACAGGCTAAGAAGATTTTGACAAAAGGAATCGCTCTCTATCCGGATCAATTGGAACTTTATCTTACGCTTGCCTCTCTTCTCAAAGATACGGATCGATCCAACGAGGCGATTACGGTTTTAAAACAGGCGCTCGCTCAGGAAAAACTTTCGAGAGGAAGAGGAATTCTTAGAAAGGATATCTGGGCGGAACTCGGACATCTCTATTATCAAAGGGGAGACTATAACTCGGCCCTCGTTTCTCTCAAAACTTCCATGAGAATGGATAATGACGAGAATTTTCTTCATTACGATATGATCGCACAGTGTTATCTCAAAGTCGCCGATCATAAAAACGCTCTGAAATTCATCGATCTCTATATTCAATATTTCGGAGAATCGGATTCCGATATTTTGATCATCAAGGCGAGAGCGCACGCACAGCTCGGAGAAAGTCATCTTGCCTGCGCGTCCCTTCTTCAAGCCTATTCGATGGAAAACGGATTAAAACTAAACGCGGAAGATATGGTAGACTTTGCTCCCCTTCTCCAAACCGGATTTTTTGATACATTAGAAAATGTTGAAATAGAAGAGCCTTAAAATTCCTGAACGTTTCTCTCACTCTTTCGATACACGTTTTCGACACACAAATGTCGCGTTAAAATTGAGTTCAACTCTTCTTTTTTTATTCAAAATATGACCGGGATGGAATTGGTTTGGAATACAACTAAAAAAGGATTTCGAACACAGACTTTCGAAAAAGAAAAAACGCAGATCCTTTCTCCCTCTTTCAAATGAATTAGAAAGAAATTCTTGACTGTTTCATTTTTTAAGATTTTTTAAAAGAGCTCGAATCGGTTTTTCAAATTCCAAGTATAGGATCGGAAATGAGAATCTCTATTTTTTATCGTTGGATTCAAACCTTATTTGGAATGATCTTTTTTCCTTCCACCTTACGGAACAAAGGAAAGAATCGAGGAAGTTCCGCATTCGGAGAGCGCGACCGCCATATCCCTTTTTTTAGAAAATCCAATTCTTCTTCTAAAAAAGCAGGACCTTCAAGAACGAGCGTCTTCCCTGTTCTTCCTATCGTATGCCTTCTTATCGCCTCATCACCTTGTTTTGCCGAAACTCTTTCCAAAGAACAAATAAAGTTGGTTAGCGCGGTTCATTCGATCATAAACGATCTGGATAATTTAGTTCTTAAAAATCAAAAGAACGAATCGGACGACGTATATCTTCTGGTTAAGGAATCGATCACGAAGCTCAGAAGCGGGGTTCTGCGGGTTGGAATCCGAGAAGATATGGACCGGGATATTTTCGGTTCCGCCGCGTTTTCCATTCGTAGCAAGGAAGATCCCGATCCGAGTATCTATCTCAGTCCGTATCTTTTGGAACTCTACGAGACACATCCGTCGATCGTATTATCCGCCTTTGTCCACGAATGTCAGCATTCTAAAAGTTATTTCGACGATCCGGATCGTTTTGTGGACTTGAGCGCGACGAGCGCACTTGAAAAATACTTATACGAGTTGGATTCCTACAATCGAGAATCCCAATTCATTCTAAAATATCTTAAGAAGAATCCTAAGTATAAACTCACTCCGTTTGAAGTTCTTCTTTCCACGAGTTTTGAAAAGGATAACCTAAATTATTTTTCATACGCGGCGCTCGGTCATGACATGTCGCTTGCGGCTTATCTCTACAATGTCTCCGGTTTTAAACTCTCTTACGAAGAAAAGATTCGATTGATCGAAAAAACCCTGGATCAACTCCTCGCGACGACTCTAGACAATAAGGTGGATCCTTGGAATCAATATCAACAAGTTGTACCGTTCTATTCTTTTCTTCAATTTGCTCCACAGGCGATTCGAAACGTGGATACGGTCCATGATAAAATCGTGGACCAATCCAAATACGATCTCCAAAACCAACACGCTGAATTTTACCAAAGGCTACTTGTTTTAGAAAAATTATTCGGCGACAACATTCAAAAATACAAATATCTGCAAACCACTCTCGATAAACTCAAGCAGTTAGAGTGAGCGACTCAATCATTTTGAAATTAGAATTCCGATTATACAAAACCATAGGAGATCTCAGTGAAAAATAAAACCATCGCAACGTTCTTGATGCTCCTCTCTTTTGCATTGTATCCACAGCAAAACGAAGAGGCGGATCAAATCGTCAAAAACCTAAAGTACCAAACCGGCAAAATCGTCTTAGGCGACAATCTCGCAACTCTGACGGTTCCACCTCATTTTCGTTATATCGACGGAAAACAAAGCAAACTCGTATTGGAAAACGTATGGGGAAACCCGCCCGGTTCCGAACCGCTAGGAATGTTATTCCTAAAAAATGAGACTCCGACCAGCCCGAACTTCACCTTCGCAATCACGATCGCCTTTTCGGAAGAAGGTTATATCAAAGACGACGACGCCAAGGATATGAACTATGACGACCTTTTGGATGAGATGAAGGAAGATACGAAAGAATCCAACGAAGAACGAAAAAAAGAAGGCTATCAAAGCGTGGAGCTTGTCGGCTGGGCGTCTCCGCCTTTCTACGACGAAAAAACGAAAAAATTACACTGGGCCAAAACCCTGAAATTCGAAGGAAGCGAAATCGACACGCTCAATTACAATATTCGAATGTTGGGTAGAAAAGGAGTTTTGGTTTTAAACGTGATCGCCGACATCGACAAACTTCCGCAGGTAAATCAAGAATTGGATGCGATCGTAAATTCCACGGAATTCAACGAAGGAAGTCGATACGCCGATTTTAATCCGGGATTGGATACGGTTGCGGCTTACGGAATCGGAGGATTGATTGCAGGAAAGGTATTGGCAAAAGCCGGGATTTTTGCTTTACTCTTAAAATTCTGGAAGGTGATCGCGTTAGCTGTCATTGGAGGTTTCGGAGTAATCAAAAAATTCTTTTTCAGAGAAAAAGAAACTCCACCACCAACGGACAATACAACAAATACATAATAGAGATTTTTTTCCGAAGAACGGAGTCTTGATCGTTGAATTCACATTCAATAATCAGGACTCTTTTTTTATCAGCGTCCTTTTTACGAAAACGGAAATTCTTCGATCAATTAAAAAGCCTTCTTTGTTATTTATTTCTTAGAATCGATCAGAAACAAATCTTCCATTCCAACCAAAAACCGAAATCTGAAGGAACAAACAAAGTCCACCTCATTCGAAAGGAAAACGGACTTAAAGTCCGAAACAATCCATTTTTCGATGGGATTGATTTCTCGGAACAAATGAATCAAAAAATAAAAAGTGGACAGTACTGAAAATCGATCCTTGCCGGCTTTCGCTTTGTATTCAATATTCTTATACAAAACACAAAATCACGCGCCAAAAGTTTGTTTCAAAGCCGCGAAAAAAAATTCGCAATCGATTCACTTTCTACGTTTTCTTGTAAGTCGCTTTTGATCCTTCAAAAGCGACTTACCTCGGCTGAAATACAAGAGTTCCCGCAATTTTAGATTTTTGGGTAGCTCTTATTCTCTTACAGTCTTATTGGAGTTCTTACATTTCGATTGTTCACTGAGATTCCGCGTTTCTGTCCTTTGACAATAAATCAGTCCCAAGAAACGAATTTCAAAAACGAAACGATGGATTCCCTCATTGAGGAATTTTCGGGCCCAATTCTATGATCAATTGTTCTTCCGGAACGGTGAGATCAATCTTGTCGACTTTTTCCGGAATTCTTCCCGCAAGAACATCCTCTGTAAGATTTTTAATCTTTGCTAATATGGTTTCATCGGTGCAATTTGAGATCGAAATGATGTTGGGAAGATCTCTTCCCCAAGAAAAACGAATTCCCGGACTTTCCACGAAAAAGGACTCCGTAATTCCATCGCCTTCCTTATCGATCATAGTAAAGACGGTGGAATCTCCTGTGACCACGATCGCCTTCTTTCCTTTTTTGACCTTATCGGCTTTCACTCGAGTGTTGGTCATCTCTCGATTCCAAAGATAATAGTATAATTTTCTAATCTGAGAATCGATCAGACGATCTCTCGCGGTCTTATACAATTCTCCGTATTTTTTTCCGACTTCTTCTTCCCCTTTCATCTGACCGTCGAGTTCTCTCGGAGTTGTGGAATGAAGATAATAGTCCGGAATTCCGTTGACCGTATTGATGTAAAAGGACTGATCCTTCCTTTCTCCCGGATACGGATTGGTCTCGGGACCGGGATTCCGGAGAAACGAAAGAAGTTGATCTCTTCTCTCGTTTACTTTTTTACGAAGTTCTTCCGCTCTAAAACGTAACGAACTTGTCTTCGGAGATTCTTTTCCGTAAAAACGTTCCGATCTTTCAAGCTCCGCACTGACTGCCCTTTCGGAAGAATAATTCTTCAGAAGATCCTCGTCGTATTTCATGAGAAGATCCATCTCTTTGGATTTTTTGATCGGTTCTACGGAAGCCTGTTTCGTCTCATTTTTGTTAGGTGAAGATTGCGTATTGGATGAGTTCGTTTCGCTCGACTTGTTCGTGCCGGAAGTATTTTCGGGAGCTTTTGCCCCGGTGACGCTTCTTTCCGACTCTGGGAGTCTGTAGTAATCCGATTCCAACTCTCGGAGCCTTGCATAATTGGAAATCTTAACGAGGTAATCTTTTTCCTTCTCACGGACGTTATTCGGATCGTCATATCCGTCCTTTAGGAGAGTCAGTTGTCCCTTGTAGATGATCATCAACGTCGCTTCGGAAGAATCACGATTCGGATTTCTGTCGGGAAGAGCCTTTCCATCCTTGTCTACCAACTGAACGAAATGAAACGCCAGGCGATCCGTTCGAAACTCGGTTATGTTTTGAATATCAGGGGAGATTTGGAGATCGGAAGAAGACCAGAGCGCTCCTCCCAAAATAAAAAGTACGAAGAAGAATACGAAAAAGGGTTTGTTCTTTCCGACCGGAAACAAGCGATCCATCAAATTGGATTTCATCTTGTTTCTAGTATCGGCTTTTAAAGCCTTGGAATGAGAGAATTCAGTTCCTTTTGTGGATTAAATTGAGAGAATATTCCATTCCGGGAATAGTCTCGGGAAGACCGTCGAGTCGATATTCTACGCTTTGAATGTCCGAGAAGTTTTCAAAAACAGTCTTTTCCAAGGCGATAAACGTGGAGTCCAAAAGCGCCATCTTCTTTCGGGCGATTTCCTTTTGTTTGTCCTCTTCCTTCATCTGTTGTTGAACGTAAGTATAATCGATTCGAAATTTCATTCCGGAAAGAATTTCCTGAAGAGTCGACTTTCTAAAATCCAGAATCAGAGTATTTCCGTTTTTCCAGATCGCTTTGACCGCGTATTGAATTTCGGGAAGACGTTTTAGGTTTTTATAATGTTCTCCCTTACCGGAAGCGAACGCTTTATCGAAATAGGAAGATTCGCTGATCTCTCCGATAAGAGTCATCGTTTTATGACGAAACTCGTCCTCTTCCAGAAGAACTTTTCTCCGAACCGGAAAAACTTGTCTTTCGCCGTCCGATCCGTAGATGGTGATTTCGGTTCTTGGATCTCTGTTGCCTACTTCGTAAAGGGAAAAGGGCACAAGAGTGACGAACGGGTTGTGACCCGCGAGGATAAAGGACGTGAAAAATAAGACGACTCCGATCCAAGCGTAGGTAAGAAACAAAGTTCTTCGAGAAACTCCGTCTTCGGTCGCGGTGCGAAACAACCAGAGATAACCGAGATTGATTTTTACTCCGGCGGCCTTGATCGCTTCCCATGCCGCATCTTTGATCGCGATTGCAGATTCTTTAATTTTTTGCCAATTCATATCCCCGGATTCCCTCTACGATGCTTTTCGCTAACTTGACTTGCAAACCCTTGCTCTGCAAAAGTTTGGATTCTTTTTCATGCGAGAGATAACCCATTTCCACGAGAACCGCTGGCATGAGGCTTCCTCTCAGGACTGAAAAATCGGCCTTTTTCACTCCCCTGGACAGGATTTGAGGTTGGAGCTTTTTTTTCATCTCCGATTCCAAAGCCCTTGCTAAGATTCTGCTCCTTCTTTGGATCAAAGAAGACATCATTCCCGCCTGAACTTTTTTGACCGCCGAGCTTCCCCGAGGTTTGAGAATTCTGTTTTCCAGAAGAGCGGTTTCCCGCGCCGATTCCGTGGAAGGCGTCTGAGAAAGATAATAGATCTCGAAACCGTTCACTTCCTCGTTGATGGAAGAATTACAATGGAGACTGATAAAGAGAGAACTTCCCGTCTTTTTGAGTTCCCTGTTCGCGATTTCGGAACGACGCTCCAACTCAACAAACGTATCGTCCGGTCTCGTGAGGACAACGTTGATCTCCGGGTAAACCTTCTCGAAGAATTTTTTAAGAATTTTCGCCACCTGAAGAGAAATATCTTTTTCGTGAGTACCGGAATCGGAAGCGGTTCCCGGATCCTTCCCGCCATGACCGGCGTCGATCAGAATCGTTTTGATCCCGAGTTTTTCGGCACTAGGAAGAATTTCCAACTCCAACACATTTTCCTTATATTCATAACGGACGTCCTCGGACATCAATTGAACGAAAAGCGCCTCCATGATCTCGGGAGGAATGAGAAAATCCCTTTCCTTATAAAGAACCGGAGAAGAAATCTTTTCGATCGTCTGGTTGAACGTGTAAAACGAGGAACCCACCCGAAATCGAATTTCTCCGGAAGGATGTCGGATCGAACCTACGAAAGTCGCTGGATTAAAATAGGATTTGAGGGAAGGGAATTCTTTTTGGACGTCCTCAAAGCGCACATAACGTTCGGAGGACTGCGTGGGAATCGCGACCTTCGCCTCCAATTCCCACAAGCTTAAGGAGAATAGAATCAGCCCCCAAAGATAGATTTGATTTTTTGCCAAATCGAACCTTTTTTCTTTTGAGAATCTTCTCTTTTGGTATCGTTGATATCGAAGAGATTCCGTTTGCTCTTGTCGTATTGTCTGTTCGACTGTTGTTGACTTCGATTCTGGTTTTGATTCTGATTGCGTTGTCCCTGCGGTTGCGGCTGACGTTGTTTGTCCTTATTGCCTTGGAACTTATTCTGCTTGTTGCCTTGTTTGTTTTGTTTCGGCTCGGCAGATAAAACGGAATCGACTTTTTGCAAAAAGACTTCGGCTTCTTGGATCGCCGCGGCCGGCTTCTTCTTGTGCCCGTCCCGAGGATTTGTTTGACCGGCATGTGCTGGACGTTTGTCCCCTCTTTTGTCTCGACCGTGCGAGTGCGCACCACCGCGTTCTCTTTCGTGAGGACGTCTTCCGTTCTGTTTGAAATGAGTTTCCTTTTCCTTATCGTACGAATCTCCGCCCACAAAAGCCTGAAATTCTCCCTTGGGAAACTGAATGTATTCTTCATTGACTTCGAGTACTTCGATCTTTTGTTTGAGATACTTTTCGATCTTTTCCAATTCCACGTAATCGGATTCGGAACAAAAGCCGATCGCCTTTCCTTTTCTTCCGGCTCTCGCGGTTCTTCCGATTCTATGAACGTAGTTTTCCGTGTCTTGGGGAAGGTCGTAGTTGTAAACGATGTCGATATTCTCCACGTCGATTCCGCGGGAAGCGACGTCGGTTGCGACCATGTAACGATATTTACCGGATTTAAAATCTCTGAGGAGCCTGAGTCTTTTTTTCTGATCCAGCTCGGAGGAAATTCCAGTGACTGGAACTCCAAATCTTCGAAGAGTATGTACGATTTTTGGAATATTCGCTTTATAATTCGTGAATATGATTCCCTGACCTTCGTCGGTCGAGTTGAGAATCAAGTTGGTCATATAAGGAATTTTTTCTTCTCTTCCCAAGTGAACGATCTTTTGATCGATTCTCTCGGTGATGATCTTTTCGGGATTGATCTGGATCTCTACTGGTTCGTTTAGGAATCGATAGGCGAGGCGCATCACTTCCACGGAAAGAGTCGCGGAAAAGAGCAAGGTCTGCTTCCGATTCTTACATTTATGAAGAAGCCAACGGATGTCCTGGATAAATCCCATGTCGAGCATTCGATCCGCTTCATCGAGAACGAAGAATTCAACATTTGTAATATCGATCGAACCGGACTTGATCATGTCGATCAATCTTCCCGGAGTCGCGACGATGATTCCTTTCAGACCTTCCAAGTCTTTGTTCTGGGACTTGTAATCGGTTCCTCCGATGATCGGAACCGCACGAACGCCTTCCGCGTGTTTGAGAAGCTTTTTGGCTTCGTCGGAGATCTGCATCGTCAATTCTCTTGTGGGAGCTAAAACGAGAGCGGAAACTCCCTGAATTTCTTTGGTAAGAATCGTGTGAATGACTGGGACCAAAAAGGCTACGGTTTTTCCCGTGCCGGTTTGTGCAAGACCCGTGATGTCCTTTCCTTCCAATCCATGAGGAATCGATTTCTCTTGGATCGGAGTCAGCTCGGTATAACCGATGTCTTGAATGGCGGAAAGTAATTTGGGATGTATGGAAAGTTCTTCGAATTTCATGTGTGCTGCTTCTGAGCGATTAAGTGGAATGTATCCCCGTAGCAGGTGAGGTCCGAGAGACGTGCAAAAAGTCTGTGACTCAGGATTCTACCCCGCCAACCCCTATCTCGGGACGGGTGGTAGGACATCGGTTTCTTATACTCAGTTGTAAAACCGTATCCTTTCAACATTTTTTTCAGGGAGGCTGGGCTGTAATCCCAAAAATGGTCCTTTGGATGTGTACGAAACCATTCCTCCGGGTTGGTTTGAAAGGTGGGCCCGTTCAGAGATGGAAGTCCGAGAAACAAAAACCCTCCCGGTTTGACAAGATCGGTTAGCTTCGCAAACACAAAGTCCGCATCCGGAAAATGTTCCACCACAAAGAAAGCCGCCACAACGTCAAAGGAGGCGCTTTTCAGAACATTCTCCTCTAAGAAGGAAGCGCAGAGGACATCCAGTCCCAGAGTTTTTCTCGAATATTCCACTTCTGCGGGAGAAATCTCGAGACCGGAAACCCGATACCCTTTTTTTCTCGCTTCATCTAAGAAGAATCCGGCGGCGGAGCCCAATTCAAAAAGAGAAGAATTTTCCGGGTTCTGAAATCGACCCAACATCGAAAGACGTTTTCTCGCGAGATCTCGAAGGGCATCTTCATCTTCGTAGTAGGTCTTTTGATACTGATTTTTGTATTCGTCCAGGAAGTAAGAATCTTTGTATTCCCGTGTTTGGGCGGGTTTATAAAAACAAACCCCGGTGCGTTTGCAGATCTGATACTGATCAGGAAAGCGTGGATGGGGAATGAGCTCGAGTTTGGGAAACATTCTCTCAGACCTAGAGAAACGGGAAGGGAGAAGAAAGAAAATTCCTTTTTTCGAAACTGCTTGAAAAATCGAGGAAGGGAATCTTCTTGGAAGGATCTTTCAAAAATTCTATAGAATCAAGACGTATGAGCATCCAAAATAAAATCGAATCTCTGGGTTACAAACTTCCCCCTCCTCCGCAAGCGATCGCGGCTTATATTCCCGCAAACCAGAGCGGGAACCTCGTTTTTACTTCCGGACAACTTCCCTTAAAAGACGGTCAACTGATGCTCACCGGAAAATTAGGAGAGGGTCTTTCCATCGAAGACGTAAAAGAAGCAACGATCCAAGCGAGTCTAAACGCGATCGCGGCCGCCTCTGCGATTTGCGGAGGTCCGGATAAGATCGTGAAGATCGTAAAGATCGGAGTGTTTGTCGCATGTGGTCCGAACTTCACCGAGCATCATTTGGTCGCGAACCACGGAAGCAATTTCCTTCTTTCTGTTTTTGGAGAATCGGGACGTCATGCGCGCTTTGCCGTCGGCGTTCCTTCTCTTCCTTTGAACGCTCCCGTCGAGATCGAGGTTACGTTTCAGGTCGCAGATGCTTCGTAATCTTTGGAGAGACATTCAGTGGAGCTTAAGAACGATTCCTCTTCTCGCAAGAGAATGGCTGACGTTCTATCTTTCCTTTATGGGAAGATTCACCGATTTTTGGAAAGAGAAATCGGGAACTGAAAAGGTTCTCTTTGTCGCAGTTACGCTTCAACTTTTTTTCAGCCTTTCGACTTGGATCGAATACACGATCCATCTCGGAGGTGAAGAAACGGAAGGCCTTCGTGTTTCGTCTAACTTTTACTTTATCATTCTTTCCGCCGGTGTTTTCTTTTTCGGTTCTTTCTGGAGATCTCACTGGTTGGGTTCTCTTCTTTTGAGTCTTCAATTTCTTCTCGGTTTGGGAACTCTCGCCGGAATCTTTTTTCCTGAGACGTTCTTTGTGAGTTTTTTGAGAGAAGAAGATTACGTTTTCAGTTGGAAGTTCTACGGTTTTTTGGGAGCTTGGGGTTTCACCTCGCTTCTGGCTCTGAATCAGTTCTTTCAGAAAGACTAAGAACTTATAAAGAAGCGCAATCAAATCCATTTCTATTTTCTCCGACGAAACCTGGGCGCGAGAAATCTTTTGTCGCGATTTCCTCCTTTCCGTTTTTGGAGAATCTAAAAGTAGGAACTCCTTCTTTTTAGAATCTTAGAATAAAGAACGCAGACTTTACGCAAAAAGAAGACATCCGTTGTGTTAGAATCCCGTGGATTAAAACGGGCTCACTCCTTGAAAAAGCAGAACGTGGGAACTCCCCCATTTCGGAATCTTTACCAAAAATCTCCTTTAAAAAAGGTGAGACAGAATTCATTGTTTTTCTTTGAACCCTTGAAAAGTGGAAACTCCTGCTTCAAGAAAACGTCGTCCTTCTTTGTTCCCACTTTTTATCCGACAAAGGCCATTAAAAAACGAACCGCGACGTCTGATCCAAACGTTCATTCGATTGGAACTCCAAAAGTAAGAGTTCCCACAAAAAACGAGCTTCAAAAAAATATCAGAAAGAAAAAACCTTTGAAGGTATGTATAAAGGAAGGAAGTCGATGGGAAATTCTTAAATACATTACGGATAACTAATGTAATCCCACGCAGTTTGTTGACTCTGCGACATCGTACAGTTGTGCTTTGTGTTTTCGTCTCCGCTCGCACAGAGATTGGTGGTCAAGCGGTGTGTGTTGCCGAAGGGAGGAGTTCCCGCATCGGCATCGGTAAGAGCTCCGAGCATTCCGAAAGAATTCAACCAGGCGTCCGTAACCTGATTGGGATTTCCGGAAAAATTTGCAACAGAATCCCCGACATGAACCAATCCAAAGTAAGAATTCGCGGAAGTCAAACCGCTCGCGTTCATCCAGGATGCGTTACTCGCAGACGCAACGTGATAATCGGAGACGCCGCTGTAGATGGAAACTCTTCCGAGGGACTTGATCTTTCCTTGAAAGGCCGCGTGACCGCTACCTTGCGAATGTCCTCCAAGAAAGACCTTGTTCCAATTCACCGCACCTCCGATTAGAAATTGATCCCAACCGTCGTTCGGTCTTTTTACGACGAGATATTGAAGGAGTTTTAAAAGTCTTCCGTCGATCGAATTCGTAAAATCTACGGAAACTGCGGTCGTCTTATCTACACCAGTGAGAATTTCCTCTCTTGCATTTCCAAAACAAGAAGCGGAATTGTTGGGTGCAGTGTTGCAGATAACGTTGATCGGGTCGGCGTTCGGATACATAAGGCCGATACTATGATAACCTCGAAGCGCGCCCTCTTCTATAATTTTCGAAACTCCGATCGGAGTCCCTCCCGATCCGGGTAAAAATACGGCGAGAATGTTCTTTGCGGCTCCGGACGGAAGATACATCAAATGAGGATCGTTGTATTTGAGAATACAACTCGCCCCGTAACTCGGAAGAACGAAAATTCTCGTAAGTCCGTTAAACGTATCCACTCTCGGCGGAAGAGAAGTCTGTCCACATTGGATAAAGTCGAAAAGCACGGCTCCGAAAACTAAGTTTCGAAGATCCTCATCGTTTTGCTCCTTATCATCGGGCAATTTCGTACAACCGAAAAAGAAAAACAAAGATAACAATAAAACATAAGATATTTCTAATAAAATGTTTTTCATAGCACCTTTTTGATTTTGAAATATAAGAATGTTCCAATGAGGAAAACATTCGCCTCGCTCTTAAATTTCATTCTTTCGTTCTTTTACTGTTTTTAGGAGCACTGAGATTTTTTTTAGCCGGAACAAAAAAAGAAATCATTCCGTTAAAAAATGAAAAAACGATTCGTCGGTCCTTTTTCTAAAAGGCTTCGCCTTCCTTAAATTTTCGATTTCGATCTTCGGCGCAGGCTCCGTAATAAGGACAGGTCCCATTCTCCGGTATCAATTGAATGGACTTCGGGTCCGCTCCGGGAATCGCCTTTCCCTTCCAAAAGACAAAATCGGAATCTTTCGCGTAATCCGAGTCGAGTGAAATCTTAGAATCGAGTGGATTCGAATATTTTAATACGACAAAATTCTCGGAGGAACAGGAAAAGGAAATCGGCTCGCCGGATGTCAAATAGTAGCATCGTTTCCGATCCTTTGCGTAACGATCAAAAAGTTCGAAGGTATTCGGATCAGCTTCCCGTATGCGATTTCCATTATAATAAATCGAATTTTTCGTCTTCAAGACTTCGAAAAAAAAAGATTGTAAGAATGCAATGGACTGTGCGTTTTCTTCTAAGATGCCGCCGAGATAATAGAGCCGATCTTCGTCCAAACCGTAATCCGTAAAAATTCCGTCCCGGTCGAGAACCCGGAAACTTTCGGGCTTTGCCTTTTCCACAACGGAGAAGACGATCTTTTTCTCGGTCCAAATCTTTAGATCGAGCGGGATTATGATCAGCCAGGCTTTTGGAGAATTCGTTCTGATATTCAAGTGCGTCGATACAAAATAAACCTTCTTTCGATCGGAAAAATAACCTTTTTCTAATATTCGAAAAGTCTCCGGTTCCACCCCCGGCAACGTCGTTTCCTTATAATAAACGTTTTTTTCGTCCCTTGCAAACTCTTTGTCGACGATCTTGAAATTTCTCCTTTCGCTCGTGTCGATCTTCTGATCTTCGTAGTAGGGGAAAAACCAGTATTTGTAGTGATATCCCTTGGAACAGGAAAGTAAAAAAAGAAACGGAAGGATCCATCGGTATTTCATAAGGGATTGGTTTGTTGACTCCATTCTTTTTCCATTGATCGATCCATCTCAGAACGTTTTCGATCGAACCAACTTAGAATCATTAGATTTTTAGAATATAATAAGATTTTTTTTTGTAGACGCTTCCGCATTTTCCAAAAAGAAATCGTATCCTCAGTCGAAAATTCCTAAATCCATCTTTGCGTCTTCGGAAGCCATTTCTCGTGGATCCCATTTCGGAATCCAAACCACTTCCACTTCGGCTTCCGTGATCCCGTCCACCCGGAGCGTGTGATTGATGACATCCTGTTTCATCTGGGGGCCCGCCGGACAAGCCATCGACGTGTAGGTCATATCGATTTTTGCCTTTGTTCCCTCGACTTTGATTCGATAAATGAGTCCGAGTTCCGCGATCGAGATTCCAATTTCGGGATCTTCGACTTTTTTGACTTCTTCGTAAATTTGTTCTTCTAATGCGTTTGTAGGAGCTTCTAACATTTTCTTGGCCCTTCTTTTTCTTCGTTTCCCAGGTTCCCTTTTTGTTTTTTAAGAAAAACTTTTGCGGGAACTCCCTAATTTTTGACTTTCAGAATCGAATCTGACTTTTCACTCAAAAAAGTTCCGTTTTCCGCGCGGTAGGGATCAAGGCGGAGTCAATAAATTGAAACTCAGCGCCTTTTCTCTGATACGGAGAACATTCAATTTATTGACTGAAGCCGCGAGCCCGGTCCGCGAAGCGGAACCGCCCCGGAAAAGTTTTTTTTTCTTTGAACTTTCCACGTGGTTTCTTTTGGAAACTTTTGCGGGAACTCTGCATTCTTTTTTCTCAGTGAGAATTCCGTTTTACTTTTGAATCTTGGATAGCGCTCTTTCCAGAGTATTCCAGGGAAGAACCGCACATTTGATTCTCGCGGGAATTTTTTTCACAGATTCCATGGATTCCAATTCCTCTAATTCTTCTTCGAACTTAGGATCTTTGTTCTCCAAGACCATATTCTTAAATCGTTTAAGAATACTTTCGACTTCGGAAACCGTCCTTCCCCGGATCGCTTCCGCCATCATCGACCCGGAAGCCTGAGAAATCGAACACCCTTTTCCGTTCACCCGAACTTCGGAGATTTTTTCCCCTTCCAGATTGATCGTCAATTCGAGTTCGTCTCCACAAAGAGGATTGACCCCGTGTTCATACAAGTCGGCGGGTTCGAGCTTTCCTCGAAATCTCGGATTTTGATAATGCTCTAAAATAACTTCTTTGTAAAGACTATCGCTTAAGGACACGGGAGAAAATCTCCTTTACCTTAATTAGACCTTCGATCAATCGATCGATATCGTCTTTTGTATTGTAAAGATAGAGACTCGCTCTACACGTTCCCGGGATGTTTTTGAACGCCATAAAGGGCTGGGCGCAGTGATGTCCGACTCGGATCGCGATTCCCTCTTCGTCCAATATCGTCCCCACGTCGTGAGGATGGACCCCCGGGAAATTAAAGGATATCACTCCGCCCCTTTTGGAAAGATCCGTCGGTCCGTAGAGTTCCAGTCCTCCAAAATCTTCTAATCGATCGAGCGCGTACGTTAAAAGTTCGAGTTCGTGATTTCGGATTTCCTGCATCCCGATCGTTTCCAAATATTCGATCGCGGCTCCGAATCCGATCACTCCCGCGATATTCGGCGTTCCCGCTTCCAATCGAGAAGGGAGTTCCGCGTACGTGGATTTTTCTTTGAATACTTGAGAGATCATATCTCCTCCTCCCATCCAAGGAGGCATCTCTTCCAAGATTTCTTCTTTTGCGTACAGAACTCCGACCCCCGTCGGTCCGAGCATCTTGTGTGCGGAGAATACGTAAAAATCAAAGTCCATCTCTCTCATGTTCACGGGAAGATGGCATACACCCTGGGCTCCGTCCACGAGAACCTTCGCTCCCACTTCCTTTGCCCGTTTCTGAATCGGCGCGAGATCGTGTATCGTTCCCGTAACGTTCGACATCTGGGAAACGGCGACTAACTTTGTTTTGTTTGTTATGATTTCGTTTAGGTTCGTAAGGTCAAGAGTCGCGTCCTCATTCAAAGGTATGAATTTTAGAATCGCCTTCTTTTCCTGAGCCAACATCTGCCAAGGTACGATATTGGAATGATGTTCTAGTTCGTTGAGAACGATCTCGTCCCCTTCTTTGATCTGAGTTCTTCCCCAGGTTTGTGCGACTAAGTTGATGGACTCGGTCGCGTTTCTCGTAAAGATACAAACTTTCGCGCACTGAGCTCCGATAAATCGTGAAAGATGAATTCTACTGAGTTCGTATTTTTCCGTGGCTTTTTGAGAAAGATAATAAATCCCTCGGTGGATATTCGCGTTTTCTTCTCTGTAGTATTTTTCGATCCGATCGATGACCGTAAACGGTTTTTGAGAACTGGCCGCGCTGTCCAAAAAGACGAGCGGTTTGCCGTTCATCATCGTTCCTAAGATCGGAAAATCGGTCCTTATTCTTTCAGAAGAGAAGCTCATATATGTCAATCCTCCAGATCCACCTCGATCGAGTCACCTACGATTCTCACCGGATACACGGGGAGATCCTCTACCGCGGGCATACAAAGCGCCTTTCCGGTTTTGACGGAGAATTGCGCCTCGTGCCTCGGACAAGTGATTACGTCTCCACAGAGTTCGCCTTCGGATATGGCTTCTCCGTCGTGGGTGCAGACGTCTTCAAACGCATAGAGGTTTCCGTCCAAACTCGTGATCCCGATTCTATTATATCGGGTTTCCACTACTTTGACTTTCCCGTTTTCGATTTCGGAAAGATTTGCGAGTATTCGAAAGCTCATAATTCTCCTTCCACCTTCTTGGCTATGAGTGCGAACAATTCTTCTCGTATAGTTTCCGATTCAATTTCACCAATGACTTGTCCAAGAAAACCGTCTACGATCATTCTTCTTGCTTCGTCCTCGTCGATTCCTCGAGATGCGAGATAAAACAGTTGGTCTTCGTCGATCTCTCCGACGGTCGCGCCGTGTTCGCACTTCACGTTTTCCGCATAGACTTCCAATTTAGGAATCGACTCCGCTCTCGCGGTCCGGTCCAGAAGAAGGTTGTTGTTGATCTGGATCGCGTTCACGTCCTTACATGTGTTCGGGATCTGGAGATTCCCTGTAAAAATATGATGCGCCTTTTCTCGGAAAGCTCCCCGATAGAGAATCGAACTTTCCGTATGACTTTCTCTGTGAACGATCTTCACTTCCGAATCTTGAAATTCCCTTCCGGACATCGGCGCCAAACCCAAAACTCTGGCTCTCGCACCTTTTCCGGACAATTCCACTTGGAGAATATTTTTTCCTTTGTAACCGCCCGGAGTCACTTTTGCGATCTTCACATCCGAATCCTCTTTTTGATCGGAGAATAGATTCTGAAAATGGAATATACTGGAACCGAAGGATTCGATTCCAGTGTAGGAAAGTTTCGTTCCTTTCCCGCTCTGAAGAATCGTAAGCCCTTGAAAGAGTTTGAAATTTTCTTCTTCGGGACATTCGTATCGTTCCGCGAAAAATGCTCTGCTGTGATTTCCGAACTTGGCGACAACGAGAGGAAGAATTCTTGCTTCCTTCTCCAATCGAAATTTGATTTCGATTTCTTCGGTAAGAATTTGGTCTTCTCCGACTTCGAGATAAAGCCCGTGAGTAAAAGTGGAAAGACTGAGAAGAACGAACCATTCTTCATTCTGTTTTTGGAATGTATTTTCGAGGACGTTTAAAAAATATTCGAGTTCTTTTCCGGAAAGAGTTTCCGATCTGAAAACTTTTACTTCTTTCGGTGCGCGGATGGAAATTGCTTCCTCGCCTGGAGAATCCAAAAATTCTTCCGGATGAAAATTGGAAAGAGGAACTTTTCGCCAAGATTCGTTTTCGCTTCTCGGAATTGAAAGTGTGGAGAATTTGGAAAAAACTTTTTTCCGAAAATCTTGAAGAGCCTGCGGCTCCTTGCTCTTCGAGAGAAAAGTGGTAAACTGTGTTTCTAAGGACACTTGATTTTTAGTCTCCAGATTCTGCAAGGATCCAGTCATATCCTTTCTCTTCCAGTTCCAGAGCGAGTTCTCTTGTTCCGGTTTTCAAAATTCTTCCTTTTGCAAAGACGTGAACAAAGTCGGGCGTGATGTAGTTTAGCATTCTTTGATAGTGTGTGATAAGAAGAATCGAACGCTCCGCCGTTTTGTTTCTGTTGATTCCTTCGCTTACGATTCGAAGCGCGTCGATATCGAGTCCGGAATCGGTCTCGTCGAGAACGGAAAGTTTCGGTTTGAGGAGACTCATCTGGAGAATTTCGTTTCTCTTCTTTTCTCCTCCGGAGAATCCGTCGTTCACATAACGAGAGATAAACGACTCGGGAATATCGAGATCGGCCATTCCCTGTTTGAGTTCTTTTCTGAATTCCTTTACCGGAAGATCTTTTCCTCGAACGGACTTCACGATCGTCTTTAAAAAGTTTCCGATGGTGACTCCGGGGATGCTCGTAGGATATTGAAAACAGAGGAAGATTCCGAGGCGCGCACGTTCGTCGGTCGGAAGTCCGAGAATCGATTTTCCTTCGAAGAGGATGTCGCCCGAGAGAACCTGGTATTTCGGATGGCCCATGATGACGTTGGAGAGCGTGCTCTTTCCGGATCCGTTCGGACCCATGATCGCGTGAACTTCTCCGGGTCGAATCGTGAGATTGACGCCTTTTACGATTTCTTTGATTTCTCCGGAATCTCCGGTATGAATTCCTGCCCTGAGGTCCTGGATCTTTAAAATCTCGGTCACAAAAGCACCTTTATCAGTGGATAGTGGGATTTGGGAGTTTGTCTTCGGCGCGTCGTTTGCGGAAAAGGAACGATTCCTTCCGAATTAAAAACGATTCTCGATAAGAAAGTCGCTCCCGATTCTTTCCTCTGATCCCTATTCTACCAGTGTTTTTTTCCGTAGGGAGAGATCAATAGGAAAGAAGAAATAGGTCTTGAGGAGTGCGGGGAGTTCCCGCATTTTCCGTTTCTTCCCGGCGAGGAGTTTTTCAAAGTGTGAAGAATTCTGTTCTTTCGGGAGTTGATCCGTTTCTTTTTGCAACCGGAGTTCCGACCTTTTTTTCGCAAGAGGCCTCTTTTCAAAAGAGTCTGAGTGCGAAGGTGCGATTTGGGATTGAAGATGGAACATAAGCAGGTTTTTGTTTGAATCGGACGGAAGCGTGGGTCGCGAAACGTTTCTTCTTTTTTGCGGAGTTCCCGCATTCAGAAACGTTTCTTCGTGTTCTCTGGATCGTTTCGAAGTCCTCTCGAAGTCGATTCTGAAATTTTGAGGAGTTCCTCTTTTTACAATGCCGCGTTCCAGGAACAAAATCTTCTTTTGCTTTCTTCTTAGCGTTAAAATCGTAAGGAGTTCCCACATCTGTTCGAGGTGAAAACGGGGAGTTCCTTCTTTTCACACTGGCCTTTCATTTAGGAAATGATTCCTCTTCTAACGCAAGAGTTCCCGCAAAAAAAAGCTCTTCTAAAAGAATGAAAAGGCCTCTTTCCCAGGTTTTGAATTCGGTCGGGAACTGGAGAATGTTCGTCCTTTTCCACTTGGTACAAATCGGTTACTTCAACAAACACACGAAGAAAGTGATCAAGACTTTAAAAGTGGAACCCATGTCTCTGGTCTAAAGTTGTTATCTACGTTCCAGAAATAGGCCAACGGTTTGATATGAGAAAAAATCGAAAGAACGTTTCTCTTAGACGCGTTCCCAATCCATCTTGATCACGAGAATGTAATTGTCTCTCAGAGTATAAGTAAAGATTACAACTTGCTTATGTAGGTCCATATCATATACGGGTTCGGTCACGGTCCACTTCGCATGATTCTGAACTACCTTCGCTTTATGACGAATGAAGAACGGTCTCCAAGCGTAGTTATTTCCGATCTCTGTCAGGTCGGAATCCCAATCCTCTCCGGGATGGGAACGGAAATAAGTGGGAGTGATTTGATAACCGAAAATGTCGCAAGCAAAGACGGAAAGAATTTCTGAGGGAAGATTCGGAAGCATCAGATGTAAGACGACCGGGAGATCTTCTTTTCCGTTGTGTCTCAAAGCCTCTAACTTTTCACCTAACGCATCGATGACGGCTTGACCTTTCTGGAATTCTTCCAAGAGTTCCATAAATCGTAAACCGGAGAATTTTTCCAGAGTATCCCTCAGAGTTCGATTGAATTGTTTTTTGTCTTGGAATTCGACCTGAGGCCTTGAAAAATAAAATCCTTGTAGGAGATTCGCTCCCATAGAAAGAGCGAGATGCAATTCTTCTTCCGTTTCGATTCCTTCGAAGAGAAGATCGGAGCCGAGTTTCTGGGACATGTCCGCGATCGCACTCAGAACGTTCTTAAAAGATCTTCGGTTTAAACTTTCCCGCATGATCTTGATATCCACTTTCATGATATCCGGATGGATATAACCGATTCTTTCCAAGTTGGAAAATCCGACTCCGAGGTCGTCGACCGCGATCTTGAATCCGTAGTCTTTAAAAACGTTTACGATCGAGAGAAGTTTCTCGATACTTCCGTCGAATTTATCTTCCGTGATTTCCAGAACAACGTCGGCGGGAGAGATCTCGTATTTTTCTATCAGATTGAGGACATGCAATCTTTTCAGATCCAAAACGTCTCCCGTATGAATCATCGAAAGAAAGTTGGGCATCATGTTTAGGAAAAGTTTTGTTCTCAACCCCGTATCTTTCAAATGTCGAATCGCTTTTTCTCGGATCAACCGATCGATCTGAATCAATCGGATCGTATCCAATTCTGGATTGTGGAATTGATATCCTAAGGAACGGTATTCGTTTTTTTCCGGAGAGTAGAATCTTCCTAAAACTTCGTATCCTACGATATTACAGTTGGTGACTTCCAGGATCGGTTGATAGTGGGGTTGATAATAATTCTCTCCATAAGAGAGAATGTTGCTTGTATCCTGGCTATATAACATGATCGTTTCGATTCCCTTTTACTGGATTCCGCAAAGACCGGTCCGGCAAGCAAAATTCCGTACAAAAAGGCTCAAATTAAGATCGAGAGAAGACCACATTCTTCTTTTTTTTTATTAACGTTCGAAAAAACTGACAATTCTAAAGGTATTCTTGCATGAAAGAGGCGATCGGCCATCTTCTCAACCCTTCTACACTAGAACCCAATCTCGGTCTCTATTTAGGAACTCTTGGAATCGACAATTCCAGAGAGTATAAGTCTTCTTTTTTCTCTTCCTGGAAAAAAATAGACTCCGTTTTAGTCGATTTGCTTACAGAGGATTTTCTTTTAGCGCTTCGAATTTTTCGGGGTCCCGGCGCTTGCCGCGCCTTCCTCAGTCTTTGGTTTACCGAATCCGGTACGTTTCGGGATTTCGAATGGAATGGAAGCGACGGGAAAGAATTTTTATCCAGGGGAACGTTTCGAAACGGTTATTGGAGTTTTACTCAAGGAAATCAGAGATTCAACTTTCGTTTGGACGATACGATTCAACAAGGATATACACATTCTTCCATTCTCGCGAGCGATCTGAATCTTCAATTGGATGCACTCGTAAGCACCGCGGAAAAATTGCACAAACCGGTTTCTTCTCTTGAATCTTCCGGGAAAGACTGGCTCTTTCGTTTGATTTCTCCGGACCTTTCGGTTAGAGGACAACTCGCTCTGGATGAAGACACTTGGAATTTGGATTCTTCCGAAAAACTTTCCTATAGCATTACTTCCGGTTTTAGCGATCAGGCGTTTCTTCCCGAATCTCGGATTTACGGAAGCGTAAATGCGAAGAATTCCTTTCGTCTGAATCTCAACGAGAAAACGGGAATTCTTCTCTGGAGAAATGGAGTTCCCGCGTTTTTAGAATCTGCAACGTTCAAAAAGGAATCCTTGTCCTACGTTCTCCACGATCCTTCCGATCAGATCGAACTCACGGTTACTCCGATTCGCACAACTCCTCAGATCATTCCCGGTTTTTTTGGAAAAAAAATTCCGATGGAAAGAGTGGAAGGGAGAATTTCGGGTAAAATTCGATTCGGAAACAAGAAGGAAACGATCAAGAAGGGTTTTGCGATTTTAGAAGTGTAGAGATTCTTCCGAAATCGTATCTGAAACGGACTTAAAGTCCGTTTACAATCTTTTTTTCGACGGAAAGTTTGTCGGAACAAACGAGATTCTCATTGCAAAGGCTACTTTCGATTTTTTGAATATTCTCTTTTTTTTATTTTCTCTCCGCAGTTTTGAAAACGTTTCGAAATTGAAAGAGGATTTTTAAGAAAGAATTTCGAGCCTTTCGACATTTCCTCAAGCCTGAATTGCAAAAAATCTTACAATATTCAGAAAGCCTTTGTTAAAAACCGCGGGAGTTCCCGCAAATTTTTTCCCTTTGGAGGTTCAAAAACATTCTAACGAATGGATTTTTATTAAGAATCGTCTCAGAATGTAGGAACTCCATTAAAAGTTTAGGAATCAAAAGTCTGTTTAAAAATTCATAGGCCGCGTTCAAAGGATTTTGCGGGAACTCCAGCGTTTTTGACGAGCGAACCGAATCCTGAAAACGGCTCCGTTCCGGTCCATATCTTTACCCGTAAGTTGTCTGGATCGTTTAAAAAGCCTGTCGGAACTCCGACGGCTCTTCTGTGAAAGTCGCGCGCCCCGCCCAAATTTCGGGTGGTGGGGAGCGGAGGCGGGAAAAATTCCGGAGACTTTCCTATATCATAAAAACATAGTTTCGCAAGAAAAAATTCTCAGGTAGGAATTCCTACAAAACCCTTTTCTCGGAACGGTTCTTGTTGTATCTAATTTTAACTTTAGGGTTCCGTTCCGGTCTGAAGGTATTTTCTAAATCTTATTTGGAGTTCCTACATTCTCCGGAATTCGAGCTCCTCGCTTCTTTTGGCATTCGAGAAAGTTTTGAGAGGAGCTCGAATCTAAGAATGAGAATCCCTACTTTTCTGAAACGTTCTACTGAGATCCATCTTGACATTGAGTTTTCGAAGACTTTCCTGCATCGCGTCCCGAAATCCTGGATACAAACTCAAGGCTTCTAGAAAATCCTCTTTGCTCAACGTATAGATCTCGCAGATGGAAGTGCAACGGATCGTTGCAGAGCGCGGTTCCGCGGTCACGAGAGCCAACTCTCCAAAAAACTGTCCGTCTCCGAGCGTAACGATGACTCTGGAATCGTCCGGCGATAATACGTCCACGCGACCTTCACTCAGTATATAGAGATTGTGTCCTATATCTCCTCTGTGAAAGATGATGTCCCCCGGAAGAAAAACGTGATGTTTTAAAGAGAAGATCAAGTTCGTAACAAGAGAAGGATCTGCACCTTTTAGAAAAGGAACCTTTTCCAAAAATTCTCTATGAAGATGAATCCTTACATCCCTCTGAAGAGAGACGGGAAGGTCGCTTAACAATTCTTTTTCGTTTTCTCCCCATCCTCTTTCGATAATATACATATAGTAGTCTCTAATTTTTCTTCTTAGCCAGAAAGGAAGTTTTCTCGCTCTCAAAAATGAATCCACTTGAGCCATTCTCTGGAGTTTGGTCGCTCTCACTAAATCCAAATTGGCGAGAATACTCGCAACGTTACCGATGACGGTCGCATATACAAGAGCTCCCGTAAGCATTACACAAATCGTATAGATTCTCTGGTGAGTCGTAGTCGGAACGATATCTCCGTAGCCGACCGTCGTCAAGGTAGTGATCGTCCAATAGAGCGCTTGTACGTATTGATCCAATCCCGTTTCTGCGGAATCCAAATTGTCGATATACAACCAACCGATCGCACACCAATGGGCGACAACGCTGATCCAAAACATAAGCAAGACCAATCGTAAAATTCCAGGTGCCGGTTTAAAAGCGAGATTCAAGCGATAGAGAATCCCGGGAATACGAACAACTTTTACGATACGAGTGATTCCGAAGAGGAGATATAGAAACGGATGACTGGAAAGATCGACGTTAAAAATAGATTCCGCCACAAGCTCAAAAGGGAACGCCGCGAGGAAATCAAAGATAAACCAAGTCTTGAAATATTGTATGATGCTTTTTTTTTGGATATGAATCCACTTTCCTTGAACGTATTCCGGAGGAAATATGTTCACAAGAATGTCTCCGAAAAAGAGGATATCCACAAGAACGTAAAGAGCTGTTACTACAAATCCCTGTTTGTAGGAAAGGACGACTCGAAGCGGTGATTCTATCGACGCATAAAGAATGCAGATGAAGATCAGGATGTCCCAGGAGATTCGTAGTTTGTTGTCTACGTGAAACATGCTCATCGTCTTCTTTTTCGCTCCCTTAAAATGCGCTTTTTGACTCCGGGATTTCTTTCGATAGAGAATCCCCAGGTTTCCCTATCTTAAGGAATAGGCTTGAGAATGAAATAAATTATAAGGAATCTCATCACTTCCCGAAGTTAACATTTATCAATGTTTTTTCAAAGTGATGTCGGAGTCCCGACCTTTGAAAACAAGGACGATCGATATCGCATTTCGCTCTCGGAAGAATCTTTCGGAAAAAGGAAACGTGTGAGTTCCTACTTTTTGTAAACCCGGAGAACGAACTTTTGGGAAAAAACCCAAGAGTTCCTACTTTTAAGATCCGGAGATCGAACTTTTGAATCCGGAACTTTGTCTCTGGATTTCGGATGATTCTTTTGCGAAAAAGAAACGTGTGAGTTCCTACTTTCGCGGTGGAAGGGAGTTTTCTCGGAATTGAAACCGAAGGAGTTCCCACATTTCAAAAATCTGCCAACTTCAAATCTTTGCTTTCCTTGCTCTCCAATCCTTTCGAGACGGAACGTTCTTTGAAACTCGCGATGCCGTTTTCAAAACAATATGTTTCGTAAGAATCAAGTTTCGGAAAAAAAACGATTCGCGAACGATCCAGAAAAGTAGGAACTCTTACGTTTTTCGATTTCACGATCCGATCTACAATTCGTTTGAATCTCGTCTCACTGCGGGAACTCCCGCAAAGTCTCAAGCTCCGAGAATCAAATCCAGAACTACCTTTCCGTCTTCTTCGCCCGTAACGGAGTTCATCGCTCTTTCCGGGTGAGGCATCATTCCCGCAATCTTAAAATTCTTCGAGGTGATTCCTGCGATCGCATCCAAAGAACCGTTTGGATTCTCCCCAAAATAACGAAAGAGAACTCTTCCTTCGTCTTCGAGTTGTTTCAAAACGTCGGAGGTCGCAAAGTAACAACCGTCTGCGTGGGCGATCGGAATTCTCAATTCTTTCTGAGGATCCAGAGAAGAAGTCACCGGATTTCCGGAGGAACCTTTTTTCAAGGTCACAGTTTTACAGATATATTTCAGGTTTTTGTTTCTCGTCAGAGCGCCGGGTAAAAATTCCGCTTCGGTAAGAATCTGAAAACCATTGCAGATTCCGAAAAGTTTTCCGCCCTTATCTACGTGTTCTTTCACGGATTTCATCACTGGAGAAAAACCGGCCATCGCACCGGAACGAAGATAATCCCCGTAGGAAAAACCTCCCGGAAGAATCACGAGTTCGTATTTTTTTTCGAGTTGATCTCTGTGCCAAATACGATCCACTTCCGCTTTATATTGATCTCTTAGAACTCTATAAATATCAGCGTCGCAGTTGGAACCGGGAAACGTGATTACGGCAACTTTCATATTTTTTGAATATTAGCAGAATATGTTTCGATTACGTGATTTACAAGAATCTTGTCGCAGAGTCTTTCCACGTCTTTTCTCGCGGTTTCTTCGTTCGGAGCGTCGATCTTGAGTTCGATGTATTTTCCGACTCTCACGTCTTGCACGGATTTTTCTCCTACTTCGGAGAGAACTTTTTTCACCGTGCTCCCCTGCGGGTCCAGAACGGATTCTTTGAGGACTACCTGGATTTTTGCGATGTACATGAAAGTATGAGATCCTCTATTTTCTGGTATTTTTCTCTCAGCTCGGAAATGAGTTTTTCCGGGAGATCGGGAGCCGGAGGCATCTTGTTCCAGTTCGTAGTTTCGAGATAATTCCGGAGGATCTGCTTGTCCAAACTTGGAGGAGAAATTCCTACAGAATAGGTTTCCGCAGACCAATACCGGGAAGAATCCGGAGTGAGGAGCTCGTCGATCAGGATGACCTGTCCGTCCAAGATCCCAAACTCAAACTTGGTATCACAGAGAATGATTCCCGCCCTATCTACCACTTCAGAGGCGCGCAAGAAAATGGAAATCGATTTTTCTCTGAGAATTCCGAAGAGTTCTTTTCCGATTCGATTTTCCATCTCTTTCTCGGAGATGTTCTCGTCGTGGCCTTCATCGTTTTTTACCGCAGGAGTAAAAACGGGTTCGGATAATTTCTGAGATTCTTTCAAACCTTTGGGAAGGATCACACCCGCAAGAGTTCCCGCGTCCTTGTACTCTTTCCAACCGGAACCGGAGATATAACCGCGAACGACACACTCGTAGTCGATCCGTTTGCACTTTTTTACGAGAACCGATCGTCCTTCCAAGTCGGGATGATTCTGAAACGGTGCGGGAAAATTCTTCACATCGGTTTCGAGGATGTGATTGGGAACGTCTTTAAAATATTCAAACCAGGAAGTGGAAATTCGATTGAGAACCTTTCCTTTGTCCGGAACAGGTTGAGAAAAAACTACGTCGAACGCGGAAATTCGATCGGAAGAACTCAAGATCAATTTATCACCGAGGTCGTAGATGTCTCGGACTTTTCCTCTGTAAGAAGGATTCGGTAAATTCATAATTTCAACACCATCATAGCGATATCGTCATCATTTGTACGTCTCTCGGAATGCGCAAGAATGGAATCCATCATAGATCCGAGAATATCTCCGCTCTTTACGACTTCTTCTTCAAAGATTTTTTTGAGACGTTCTTCCCCTAAGATATTCATGCTCTTGTCCGCGATTTCGGTGGCTCCGTCCGTATAAAGAAGAAGATACGCTCCTTTCTCGAACTGAATCGTTTTGAATTCTTCGCTTACGTTGAGTTCGATCGGAATGATCAGAGGTCCCATTCCGGGAAGAGTTGTGACTTTTCCGTTTTGAAAAAGCATCGGAGCCGGATGACCTCCATTCGAATATTCGAATGTAAGATCTTCGTGAAGAATTCCGTAAAAGAACGTGATCGAAAATTCTTCCGGAAGAATTTTTTCCAAATTGTGACGAAGCGTTTTTACCTTCTCCCTAAGATTCTGATCCGGAGAAAGACTGGAGACTTGCATCTTCAACATCGCCGCGAGGAGCGCCGCCGAAGGCCCGTGCCCGGAACAATCCGCGATAAAGATATGAAGGGAATTATTTTCCACCCAAGCGTCCGTGTAATCGCCTCCGATCTGCATGAGGGGTTGAAAGATCGTACTCAAGCCGACTCCGTTCCAAACAAGATCTTTTTCGGGAAGAAGTTCCTGTTGGACCTTACGAGCCATGATCAATTCTTTTTCATAGTTTCTCTTCTGTTCAAAGAGTTCGTCTTGGAGAATTTTGATTCTGATAAAGGCGCGGATCTTCGCGATCAATTCCCGAGGTTGAAAGGGTTTGTGGATGAAGTCGTCTCCTCCGTGAGAGATCGCTTCGTCAAAACCCAATTCTCTACTGATCGCGGTGATAAAAAGAATGGGAAGAAGTTTAAATCGTTCGATCTCACGCAATTCTCTACAAAAGGAAAATCCGTCTTGGCCGGGCATACTCACGTCCAAGAGAAGAATATCGATTCGATTCGTTATGAGAATATTTCTCGCCTCGGCCGCGGACTCGGCCGTGAACAGTTGAAAGCCCAGAGGTTTGAGCGTGTGTACGATCAGCTTCAGATTGATTTCGGAATCATCGACAGCGAGGACCGTATGTTGACTGTAATCCGGAGCTAAGGACAATTTTTATTTACTCTTCCCTTTCCGGTAAATTTTCTCGTAGATCGCCGATCTTTGCGAGGCGATATGCAAAACGGAACAATACTAAAAAGAGAATATGATACGCGATCACTCCCAGCCAAAAAGTCTGACGAATGTCGGAATCCATTCCTCCTTTTCCAAGGACGGATTCGGGATGATTTCCCGGATTGTCCATCCAACGAATCGCTCCCCAAGTGATCACCGCGTTGACGGCGCAGAGAATACTCAAAAAAGAAGAAAAGATTTTTTTCTTAGAAGAATCGGTGATGAGAATTCGAAAAACGAAATATGCGATCAGACTGATAAAAAGAACGGTGAAGGATTGAAGTCTTGCGTCGGTCTTGTCCCAAGAAACTCCCCACGCGCTGTAAGCCCAGATTCTTCCGGAAAAGATAACACCGGTTGCAAAGAGAAGAGAGATCTGATTCGCAGAGAGAGATAGGAGATCCCACTTGGATTCTTTCTTCCAGAGATAAAGAACCGCAAAACAAAGGGAGAAGATCGGACCATAAAGAGCGACCCAAGCGACCGGAACGTGAAAGTAGAATATCCGATGAGCGATTCCTTGCTGAAGAATCACGTTTGGATAATTGAGAGAAATCAAAACCACCGTCGGAAAACCGACGAGAAAGATTGCGGATAAAATCCAGTCGAAAACGGGATGTGCAATTCGGATCTTCATACGAAAGAGAGTATTCGAGAGAATGCCGGCGGAATCAAGAAGATTCTTCAGGGTTCGTCGCCCGAAAGTTCTAAAAGTAGAATTCCGATTCCCGCATAAAAAGCGCAAAACGAAAGTAAGATGGCGAGTCCCGGAATCGGATCAAAGACCGGAAGTCTTTCGAGTTTTCTCTCCGCTTCCATTCCGAAAAGAAGAATCGGAATCGTAAAAGGAATCATCAGGAGCGGAAGTAGGATCTCCTTCAAACGCGACGAATCACTGATATGGCTCAGAGAAACGCCGAGAAAGGAAATACAAAGAACTCCAGGAAGGAGAAAAATCAGATTTACCGTCAGATCTCGGATTCCGAGAGGAAATGCCTGGAAAAAAACGGATAATAAAATCATTAAGTAGAAAGCCGCAATCGAAAGACCGAAAAAGACCGCGAGAGATTTTGCAAAAAAGCGCATCCAGATCGGAAGAAAGAGAGAACTGATTCTTCCTCCCCCACTTTCCCTTTCCTCCCACGCGGACTGACCGATAAAAACGTAAGAAGTCAGGAAAAGAACCGACCACTTGATTCCGATCAGGGTTTGTCGGTCCAGTTTTCCGGTTTGTTCCAGAGCATAATTAAAAATGAATACGATCGAAGTGATCAGAACCACGACGGAAAGAATTCCGTTCAAAGCCTTTCCTAAAAGTAGGAACTCCTTATAAAGAAGAGAAAGCAGAAGTTTCAATTTTTCCCTCCTTGAGATTCCAAGACGAAGTCTTTTGAGAAAAAGGAATTCCCGGATCGTGGGTCACCATCAGAACCGCAGAATTTTTAGAATATTCTTCCAAGAGTCGAACGGCGATCTCCAAACCGGTCCGATCCAGGGCGGTAAACGGTTCATCCAGAAGAATCAAATCTCCGCCCGTAAGAAGTGCGCGAATCAATCCGGCCTTTTGTTTCATTCCTCTGGAGAATGTAAAGATCGGGTCTTCTCTTCTCGTCCAGAGTTTGAAGGAACGAAGTAGGAACTCCACCTTTTCTCTCGGGAACTCGATACCGGCAATGGAAAGAAAATAACGGAGATTCTCCTCCAAGCTCAGAGAAGTATAAAGACCGAGTTCATGACCCAAATAGGAGATCTGCGGTTTTTTAGAATTCGAATCCGAAAAGGAAAACGATTCCTTGTGATGCGCGTGATTGAGAATACTTCGAAGAAGGGTCGTTTTTCCGGCGCCGTTGTCGCCTCGAAGAAGAATCAATTCTCCCCGGAAAAGAGAGAAGGAGATCTGTTTGAGAATCTGTTTTTTTCCGATAGAATAAGATAGATCTTTGCAGACGAGAAGCGCTTGTTCTTGAGATGGCAAACCGATTCCTCTTATGATGTCAGACTCTCCTCTGAAACAGAATTTACAATGCGTTTTTTCCGTTCTCCACGGAGGAGTTCCCACTTTCCCGCGAAAGTGTACGTTTTCGATTTTTCTTTTTTTCCAAGTTCTCTTCTTTCATTCTCCGATTCAGGCGCAACTGAACATCGGAGGACAATACTACTCCGGACTTCTCTGGGGCGAAAACGAAATTCTCTCTCCGGAATACTACAACGACGGATCTTTTTTAAGAACGGAACAGGATTTCATTCTCAGCGCGGGGAGAAATTGGAAAGGAGATCCTCCTCCTTCGAAGGGAAGTTTCGTCTTTGAAGGAAAGGAAATTCTCAATTGTGGACTTTTCAACAACGAAGCGGTCCGTCTTTTGGAAAGCGGAAAAGCCGAAGAACGTTCGAAGGCGATTCCCATGTTGGAGGAAGGAATACGTTTTGATCCGAAATTCTTCCCTTTTCGTTACAATCTCGGAAGAGCCTTTCACTTGGAAAAAAAATACCAAAAGGCGATCATTCAATTCGAATACGCAAGCTCGGAAATTCCGGAATACTATCGAACCTACATCCATTTAGGAACGTTGTATGAAACTGTGAGAGAACCGATCAACGCGACGATTCTCTGGAGAAAGGCGGTTTCCCTAAACCCGTTTCATACCGAAGCGCTTCTCCTTTTGGCCGATCACTACATTCGAACCGATTTGAAAAACCGGGCCCTCCTCTATATTAAGGAAGCTTCACGAATCGACGAACAAAGTCCGGACGCGAGAATGGGGAAAGCAAGGATCGAACTTTTATCCTCCAAAGATCTCTACGCTTATAGAATTTTTAAGAATACGGAGCTCGTAGACGATCTAGGGCAAAAGAAACAATACAATAAGAAGTTTCATTTCTTCTTCGCAGAAACAGCGAGCAAGGTCGGCGATTATGTCACGGCAGCCGATCAATACGAACAACTTCTCAAATATCCGAACGATCCTTTCTTTTCGGAATTCTCCTACAAGGTGATCGAAAGGAGAAGGGACCTCGCGAAACGTTTTGCGGAAATCAAGTCCCTGGAAGAGGAAAACAAAAACGAGTGAAAAAGGGTTTGCTTTTTTCGATTTTCTTCCGTTATCTTGAACCTTGGAGGAATCTATGAAAAAAATCACCTGGCTCACAATCCTGCTTTTCCTCCTTAACGTTTCTGCGTTCGCGCAGTCCAAAGAGAAAGGGCAGGACGACCTGAGTCGTTCCGATGTATTTTCTGAACATGGGAGTTCCTACACAAAATCCCTTCAGAAAATCGTCAGAGATCTGGAAACCACGATCAATGAGAGACTCACGGATTTAGAGAAGAAACATTCTCTTCTCGTAATTCTGAGACCGGAACTCGAAAAGGTGCAAACAATCGTCACGGAAGACATCCCTTTCACATTTGACGAAGGGTATGAGAGCAACTTGCTCAAGTACGTTCGTTTCAAATTTGAAGGCGGCAAAATCAAGGAAGTGGAACTCGCCTCTGAGAAAAAAAGAATTCAATATGAATTTGCTTTTGAAAACAAGAGACTGATTTTTTCTCCTCCGGACGTATTGGCATCTCAGGTCAAACTCGAAAGATTCGACAAAATAGAGAATACGAAAGTGGGAGATATCTCTCTGGAAAATCAGATCAAGGCTTTGAGACTCTTAGAGTCCAGTCTCCGATCTTCGATTTACCGGATCGATATCATGATCGCTTTGTATAAAGACAAAAAAGATAGAAAGAATCTCTATCAGATCGATATCTGATCAAACGCGGAGGGAGCTCAGATCGGTCGCACGAATGAGTTCCCCCGTAAAAGAATTCTTATAATTCGTAAAAACATCCTCCGTCCTCCCAAAATCCAAAAGTTTCCCTTTTTCTAAGATTCCTATTTGATCACAGAATTTTCTCGCGGTTCTCAAGTTATGTGTTATGAGGAGGATTGTTAGTTTTCTCTCTCTCGATAGTTTTTTCAGGAAAAGTAGTATCTCATTCAGGAGAATCGGATCAAGCGCGCCCAGTGCCTCATCTAAAAAGAGAATTTTAGGTTCCGTAAGGAGAGCGCGGAGTATGGAGGCCCTCTGAAGTTCTCCTCCAGAAAAAGATAAAACATTTCGATCGAGATCCTTACCGGAAAGTTGAAAGGAATGGAGGAAATCTTCAAAAGATTCTTCTCCTCTCTTCTGAATTTCACCGCCGAGAATCCGAAGCGGTTCTCTGAGAGCTTTTTCCAAAGTCCAAGCGGGATTAAAACTGCTTACCGGATCTTGAAACACCGGCTGGAGATGATGAATCGGTATTTCCTTTCGCTTTTTTCCAAAAAAGAAAATAGAACCGCTTTGTTCTAAATTTCGAAACGTAGGAACTCCTAAAATGGAACGAAAGAGAGACGTTTTTCCAGAACCGGAACGTCCTAAAATTCCTAGAATCGAACCCGGAGAAACTTCAAAGGAAACGCTGTCCAAGATCGTTCGCTCTTCCACTTGAAGAGTCAGTCTTCGAACTTCTAAGGCTTTGTTTGCATCCGGCATTTTTCCAAAATATGTTCGGCGCTGAACGAAGACAAGAATTCTAATAGTGCAAATTCCGAAATCAAATTCGATCCTTCAAAATTCAATCGTCGCGACGGTTTTTAACCTCGGAGCTGAATCCGTTTTTAAAAATCGATCTTCTCCTTATCGGAAATTTTTCGGCTTTTTTCAAAAGACGAAAGGATAATTCTCAATCGAAGAAGAGTTTCGCAAAGAAACGAAAGAACTACGTAAATCAATATCGTTGGGTTTGTTCGAACCTTTCCTTGATTCATTTCCACAAACGTATAGGAATGTTTACAAAAAGGAGACGGAGAATGAAATCGATAAAAATAAACTCCGATTAAAAGAGGTTTTTAAAGGTATCGAGCGGATTTATGAATCAAGGCAATCCTTCAATTCAGCTCGTAGATTTTTGAAACTCAGTAAGAAGAACGTCCCCCAATAAGAATCACCTTCCCGTTTGGTAGAGAATGGGAAGTTGCAGAATACCTTTTTTGAATTAAGCTTCCAGTTTTATGAAACGAATTTGTATTCGGATCAAAAATTTCAGAATTCGAGTAGACGGTCGTAACAAAACGTCCGCCCGCGATCAAAACCTTCCCGTCTACGAGAAGATTCGAAGTGTGATATTGGCGATTTTCCAATAAAGGTAAGTTGACCTTTGTAAAAACGGTAAAACCGAAATCAAGAATTTCTGCCTCCTTCATTACGGCTCCCTCGTTCGATCCGCCGGAAATCAAAACTCGCCCATCCTGCAACGTAGTCGCTCCGAAAGCACGGAGTGGAGAAACAAGGCTCGGACCGACAGACAAAAGTCCGGTTGTTTCATCGAACGTCTCGGTTTCCGAAAGAGTAACATAGGTATCAGTTGCAGAAGTGTAATTCACTCCGCCGATGATCATTGCGTTTCCAACAGCGGGAACCAGGATCGAAAAAAGGGTTCTTGCTTGAAGTAAATTTCCTTTCAAAGAAAAGGATTTGGAGATGGGGTCATATAATTCAACGGGAAGAATATTATTCCCGGAGATCGGGTCCACTCCTCCTGCTATCAACACTTTACCGTCGTTTAATAAAGCGGATTGATGCTGACAACGGGCGACGTTCAGATTTCCGACAAAAACCGAAGTCTGAGTCTGTGGATCATACTCCTCCGCAGTGTTTGTCGCCGGAGAATCGACCAAACATTGCCCTCCCGTAATTAGAATTCTTCCATTCTGCAACAAAGTAGCCGCATGTGAATTTCGCGCTACAATCAAATTTTGCGCCGAGTTTTGAAACGAATTGGAATGCGGATCATAAATTTCAATTTTATCGATCACGGATGTGCTCGAACTAGCATAAGGATAATATCCGCCGATAATCACAACTCTTCCGTCATTCAGAAGGTTCGATGTATGATGATATCTAGGGACATTGAGTGAATTTTCTACCGTTGCGAACTTGCCTGTAGCAGGATCAAATATTTCGCCGGATCTTAAATACGGATCCGAGCCGCTAAAAAGAAGAGCCAGTAATCCCGGAGGTAATTTCGATACTTTATCGTCCGTCATGTGAAGCAAACATCCAGGAAGTAAAAGAAGATACGTTAGGAGTATCTTTATAATTGAAACCCGAAATTGGATTTTACTTACAATAGAATTAGGCATCGGAACTAAATTCAATTTTTCAAATTAAAATACAATTAGAAATTTAGATTTTATGAATATCATACTCTTCGCACGCAAAAGAATCGTATGTTCTAAAATACATTCTTGACGAATCGAAAACAGAAAATATTTTCTCCTTCATTGACCAATCGTCTTTCAGGAAAATCAACGCAATGAAACTAACGTCCCTCTTATTGACCTTCGTATTCTTTCTTTCTATTAGTTGCCAAACAGAACGATTCTACTTAAAGCAGGAAGAGGAAAAACCGGGAAGAGTTCCGACTTACAGCGCTTATAGACATTTTCTTCTTTGGGGATTGGCACAATCGGAAGATCTAAATATAAAAGATGCGTGCAAAGGAAAAGCAGTCTCCTACATAGAAACAAAATATACAATCTTATCCTTTCTGGCGTTCGCTCTTACTTATACGTTGTATGTTCCCAAGCTAACAAACGTATATTGTGAGCTTGAATGAAAAGAATATTTCAAGTATTCATATTATTGATTTTCCCATTTCACGTTCTCTTTTCCACTGATTCAGGTTGGGTAATTGCGCCAAATGTAAAGTACAACCAAGGAAAATACGTTTTCGAAACGGGAGGTTTTTATCCGCCCAATTCTTCCAATAAGATTGGATACGGAGGCGGCTCGCGTCTTACTTACGCCCAAAACTATCCCCTTCTAGGCCTTTCTATTAGTTACATTAAAAAGAATTGGGAATTCCAACTTCAGGGAAACTCGACGATGGGTTATCGAAGCTCAGGTAATTTCAGAGATGAGGATTTTTACCTATTCTCCCCTTCTACATATAACAATGGATTCGTAAGGTACGGTCCGTTTTACGGATACCAGCCCACTTGGAAAAACGATCACCTTTCAAAATTTCCAACAACGAGCAATTGGTCCGATTTTGATTCAGAGTTAAAGGCAAACGATTCGATCGTTGGGTTTGACGTGCGGTATTTTCCTACGGAAGGCTCACCCAATCCGAAAATAAAAGGTTTTGGTCTTTTTGTAATCGGAGGCTATTCTTACGAATATCTAAAGTTCATCGTAAATAACTCTTCCGGATCTCAGGTAAGTCCTTATACCGGAAGAATTTATTTGTCCTACTTAGAAGGCGAAAATATCAGTTTCTCGAATTCAATCAACGAACTCAAATATGGGATAGGCACGCAGACAAATTTTCAGAGGTGGTCAATCGAAGCTTCCTTTAGTTTCGTTTCGTCTCAGATCAAGTCCAGAGATTTCCACAAAGAGCGCGCACTTACTTTTATCGAAAGTGGAAACGGAAAAGGCTGGATTCACACCGTAAAACTTAACTATAAGTTGACGGAAAACATATTCCTAAACCTTAACTGGACCGAATCTTTTAAAGAATTTGAAGGAAAATCTCACGTGAAAGCCGGATTCGGACCGGAATCCTTGACCGCAGGCTTTATGCCCTTCAATCAACAATATTGGCTTTATTCGGTTCAAAACCAAGTATCCCTGGGAATTTCAACATTCTTTTTCTAAAAAGAGGAGAATCAAACTTTCGTTAGGATACTTGACTTTGTTAACCAATCCGAAATTCATTTCCTTGTATCAATCAATATCCTCCGCCCGATCAAGGCCCGGATACACAACGAAGATATGCGTTATTCGCCTTTGGGAATTCGATCGTACCTCCCATTCTGTAATCGGCGATGTAAGCCATGGAACGATATCTTGTGTTTCTCGGAATGGAATAAGCCCTCCGGATGGAAGCCGGCGTCGCCACGTAAGAGGAAGGATCCGAGTTAAAATCATTCACCGCCGTGGAATCCGGACTGGAACCAGCAGAGATTCCGCTCGTGGAACTCCAATAGTATCCGCCGATCGTATTTTGAAACATCGAAACGTCGATGATAGGATGGGTCGTCCTACGGTAATCGATAAGACTCGCGAGCTCTTTCACGTTAGGCACTCTCCAAATTCTTCCCGCGAGATTCAGGTTCTGGCAGGAAAAAATCGCCGAGTTCCAATCCATGATGGTGGCGGAGCCAGAACAATCCAGGGAAGCCTGACCAAAAGAACATTTCTGCCAATAAAATCCGTTTAACGTGTCTTTAATGGTTCCATCTCCGTTATCGATGTACGGACCCCCGATTGCGAATATTGAAGAACCGATATGTATTTGGAGTATCAGAAGTAGCGTCACAATTTCTTTCATAAGAATCTCCTTAATCCGCGAGGCAAAGGTTCGTATAGTAGTACGGATACACGACATTTTGTGAGTTGTATCTTGTCTTATCCGGGCCCGGTTGAGTGACACCTCCGAAAACGGAGATCGCCCAGGCTCCTTGGGAATAATAGCTCGCCGAATTCATCGGATCGATAGGCCCGCTCGATAGAGAATCGATTGTTCCCGTCACCGTCGTTGGGTTTATGCTCAGAGTATACGTTCCTGTCCAATACCTTTGATAGTTATCCCGAGGAAGTCCCGGAAAATTCGCCTCCGGAATCGCATCGTTTCCTGCGTTTCCACCGTAATTTAGAATACTATAATATTCTGATAAATAAGGAACTCTCCAGGTCTTTTTTCCGGCGTAGCCGTTTCCTGAGTTCTCAGAATTCAGGGCGTTGCATTCGTAAGCGGAAATTTGACTCTGATAAGGATATCCTGTAGAACTTAAACAAGAGGTTCCGTCCCACTTCGTATCCTGAGGACAAATCTGAATACAGCTTGTTCCGTTCCAAGAGAACCCTTCGATACAGGTTTTCCAAACCCTTCCGGTGTTTGTATCAACAGAAACGATATCATTCGGATAGGAAGCATTCATTGCAAAGGGTAATGTCAACCCTGAACTCGCGCTTACGATCTCACCGTCTTGCCCGGAGCCGGCGCATCCCGTAGGATCCCCGTTCGAATCAGAACAATCCGTTTGCCCTGTATCGGCAACTTTCTGAGGAGTCGAGTCCACGCCGGTTGCGAATAAAAACGAAGAAGTAGCCGGAGTGTTTCCCGCGAAGTCCTTAAAACTCGAAACCCTTAACTGAAATAAGAACAATTCAGGCAACTTACTCTGGATATCCAATCGATAGGTCCTCGCGTCCAACCACTGCCCTGTTGTTCCTTTTAGACTATAAGACATGGATCCTCCAAAAGACGCGTCCGTATAAACTAGCATACTCGGAAACAACGAAGCGCTTGTATCCATATCCTCGTTGAAAGTAAACGTAAAGTATCTCTGATTTACGGGAAGATTTAAGTTATTTCCCGCTGGAGAAATCGAAATCGTTGGAATTACCGAATCCTTTGATAAGGGAAAAGTTGTATAACCCACGTTCCCGGTCAAAGAAGAAGTAACGCAGATCCGAATCGTATAACTCCCGTCAGCTGGAAGAGCGGTAGAAAGAACACCGCTTGTCTTCAAAACGTTCGCAGACACGGTTCCGCTGGAAAGCTGAGTTCCATCCGAACAAGAAGTGCTATTCCTTCGAAAAGTAAACGTACCCGCGATATCCGACTTCCATTTAATCGAACTCGCAGTCGAAGCTTTTAGAAATTGTGCGCTCTGGGAGGTGATTGTAATCGTCGGATTTCCGGTAAAAACTGTGAAGACAGAGGGAGCGCTCACGGTTCCAACATTTCCCGCACCGTCGACCGCTATCGCTTTTACAGTCGTGATCGCGTTATCCGGAACCGAAAACGCATTCGAAAAAGAAATAGAATTCGCATCCGGAGTTCCGTCCGGAGCGATTCCCGGATCGGAACCACCAACTCGATACGCAATTTTATTACAACCGGAACCCCCTAAATCGGAACATGTCAAAGAAATATCCGGAATCAGAGAACCGTAAACTCCGGTGTCGGGTGTAAATGTGATCGAAGTAGGAGGAGTATCGTCTCGAATGACATCCAATTCCACTTTGTCCCAATTCGATCCGGTTTCAGAAGAATCTAGACAAAGAATGATTCGGTTCGCTCCTACTGTAAGAGGATTTGAAGCGTCATTTGCCTGGATTCGAATCGAAACGGAAGTCGACTTGGTAACGGCTCCTTCCGAGATCACGGTACCGTCCTGGCAGTTCGTGGCGTTCAATCGAAGTCTATAGTAAGAATCCAAACTAGGCGACCAACTCACGTCTTTAAAGTTGATCGCTCCTACATTGGAACTAACGTAGAATCTGGATTCCGAATTTAGGGTAATCTTCCCCGTTTCCGGAACTGGAACCGTATTCGATTTTGGAAAATCGACACCGGAGAATTGAAACAGCAAAGGAGCCTTTTGCCCCTTGTTCAAACAACCGATTGTAAAAAAATAGATAAGGAAACAAAAAAAATTAGCATAAGAATTCTTTTTCAAATGTTGTCTTGCTACAGTATAACTTTCCATAGAACCTCCAACAACATCTCTCTATGTGCGATCCGATCGATAACTGAAAAGGAATCTAACGTACAAACGATCAAAGCGCATCCCTAACTATAAGTCAGAACAACGCTGATTATAAGCCGTTCAAAAGAACGGAAATGGGAAAGAATTCATCCATCTCTTTCACTTTTTTTACGCTAGTGATGGTAAGAATTGAAAAGAACGACTTACAAGTCACCTAACCCAGTCAAAAGTACACGGAAGAATCGGTAAGATACGAAATTGCTCTTGGAATGAGGTCCCCGTTTCCAAAAAAATAGAATCTAAAGGAAAGCGATCCTCAATGGAAAACCGCATCCGTGGTAAGTTCGATGGAATCGCCTTTTGGACTGAAAAAACGATCCTATTAGTACTTGCCCAATCCGATCTAAAAAAAGAAGTTTAGAAGAGTATGAAAGTCAAGATCACAGAAGTCGGACCAAGAGACGGACTACAAAACGAAAAAGTTCCGGTAGCAACGAAGGATAAATTCGAATTTATTCAGCTCCTCATACGAGCCGGTCTGACAAACATAGAAGCGACTTCTTTTGTAAGGAAAGAATCCATTCCTCAGTTGGCAGACGCGGCGGAACTTTCCGCACTCTTAGATTGGAACGGACCGGTTCAATTCTCCGCACTCACGCCCAATACAAAAGGATATGAGTCCGCTAAAAACGCGGGATATAAAGAAGTGGCCGTATTCACCGCCGCGTCGGAATCATTTACGAAAAAGAATATCAATCGAACGATCGAAGAATCCATCGAAGGCTTTAAGGAAATCTTTAAACTTGCTCAACAGGACGGAATCCAGGTTCGCGGTTACGTCTCTACCGTGATCGATTGTCCTTACGAGGGTAAGATCAACCCGAAAAAAGTTTTGGAAGTATCCAAAATTCTTTTGGATCAAGGGGTATACGAAATTTCTCTCGGAGAAACCATTGGCACAGGAGTTCCCACAGAAGTCGAAAGATTGTTGGAACTTCTTCTCAAAGAAATTCCGGTCAGTAAATTAGCGGGACACTTCCACGATACGTACGGAATGGCAATCGCAAACGTTGAGAAAGCTTTCTCCATGGGAATTCGTTCCTTCGATTCTTCCGCCGGAGGACTGGGTGGTTGCCCATATGCGAAGGGCGCGGCCGGGAATCTAGCAACCGATGATCTAGTTTACTTTTTGGAAAAGTCGGGAGTTCCTACAGGAATCGATCCAGGTCTACTTTGGGAAGCGTCCTCTTTTATGGAGAAGGTGATCGCAAGGGAACTTCAATCCAGGACGTATCTCGCGACAAAGAAGAAAAGAGAAGCTTGAGTAGTATTTCCGATCAGAAGATACGAAAGACACTCGAAAGAACATTCGAAAAATTTGAAACGAACGAATATCTTTCGAGCGATCCGATCGAATTTCCGCTTTCCTATTCCAATCCGAAAGATCAGGAAATTACCGGGTTTATCTCCGCGCTCTTTTCCTACGGAAATGTCAGAGCGATTAAGAATCATCTGAAACAAATCTTCTCTATTTGCGGGAACTCCCCGCACGACTTTCTATTAAGAGAAGATCTTTCCTTTCTCCGAAAGGAAATCAAATCCTACCGTTTTCAAAAGCCAGCCGACATTTTCCTATTCTTGCAAACGCTCCAGGAACATCTCCGAAACGAACCGACACGAAGTCTCGAGTCTCTCTTCTCCTTATCCAAAGAAGGAGAATTCGATCTCAACTCCAAAGAACAAAAGCTCCTTCTTCAAGGAGGAAGCCTTCGTCAAAGAATTCTCTCCTTCCAAATCCGCTTCCGAGCGATTTCACAAAAGATAGATTCCAAAAAAGTGAATTCCTACGGATATAAATTTCTCGTCGGGCAAGGACTGAACACCTCCTCTCTCAAAAGATATTCGATGTATCTACGGTGGATGGTTCGAAAGAACTTTCCCGATTTGGGAATTTACAAAACCATTTCTCAAGAAGAACTTTTATACCCTCTTGATATTCACATTCAAAGAATTGCAAGTGTTCTCGATATTAGCGCCCGCAAAACACCCGATTGGAAAAAGGCGGAGGAAATCACTGCCTTCTTTCAAAGAATTTTTCCGGAAGATCCGACCCGAGGCGATTTTGCACTGAGTCGTTTGGGAATATTACGACAATGCAAATCAAAATACGTTCCTGAACTCTGTGAGAGTTGCCCGATTCAACAGATTTGTAGCATCTATAAGAAGGAAAAAATCTAAATCTCTACGGAAAAAATCGGTTTACCGAAGCTTCTTTAGTTTACAAGCGCTGGCCGCGATGAGTCCGGAATCGATACTCTCTGTCAAGAGTATCGAAGAGGAAATAGAAGAAGCGCATCTCTTGACTTCCGACTTATCATACAAGGAAGAGGATTTTACATCTTCCACTTTGGGCGCAGGTAAACCGGCCGCGATCGTAAGCAAAGGCAAGGTAAGAATCGAACTGGAACGCGTAAACCGCATTCTGTAGCTGAAACGCGGCTTCTGTACTTTTAATCGTCCCCTTGCCCGTCGCGTCATAGAATGTGGAGCAAGAGAAAGCGAAGGTAAGAATGAGCAAAGAAAGAACTCGATTGACTTTCATTTTTTATCCCCGAAATGATTTTCAAAATTTTGAATCACTGTTTTTTCGTCTTTCGAAGGAAGAATATGTCAAGAAGAATCAATTCGTATTCAAAAATCAGAATATACTTGCTTGAAGATTGATAGAAAGAAGGGGAATTTCAAAGCCGAAGAGTGGTACCGCCAAGGGGAATTGAACCCCTGTTCCAAGAATGAAAATCTTGTGTCCTAACCACTAGACGATGGCGGCTTATCAGAACGTTCTCTTGAGTCGTCGGGGATTCGAACCCCGGACCCATTCCTTAAAAGGGAATTGCTCTACCAGCTGAGCTAACGACTCGAAGCGTTACGAAATACACGATATTTTTCGAGTGTCATGGGTCAATCAAAAACGCTGAAAAAAACCTCCGATTCTCTAAAAAGAATCTCCGTGAATCGTGTCCTTACGATCCGGCCCCGTTGACACGAGATTGATTTTTACTCCGATGAGTTTTTCCAAAGTGGAAATATAATCCTTACATTTTTCGGGAAGTTTTTGAAACTCGCTGATCCCGGAAATATCCGTCTTCCAACCGGGAAACTCTTCGTAGACAACTTCTACTTTTTCCAAACACTGAGAAGGAAAACAATCCAGAGTTTTTCCGTTGAGTTTATAACCGACCGCAACCGGAATCGAATCATAATCGGAAAGAATATCGATCTTTGTCAAAGCGATCGAAGTGATCCCGTTGATCCGAACGGAATGTTTCAACATCTCCGCATCAAACCAACCACAACGTCTCGGACGTCCCGTCGTAGCGCCGAATTCTCCGCCTTTCTGACGAAGCGCTTCTCCGGGTTCTCCGAGTAACTCCGTAGGGAACGGTCCTTCTCCCACTCTCGTAGTATAAGCTTTTGTGATTCCGATCACGTGTTTGAGATGTTGAAACGAAATTCCGGTTCCGATCAGAGCGCCTCCCGTAGTCGGATTGGAACTCGTAACATAAGGATACGTCCCGAAATCCACGTCCAGACCGGTTCCTTGTGCGCCTTCCAGAAGGATTCTTTTTCCTTTTTTGAGCTCGTTGTCGAGATAATATGCGGTATTTATAATATTCTTCTTTACTTTGGAAAGAAAGAATTTCAGACCTTCGTTGATTTCGTTGTAGGAAACGGGAGCCATTCCGTAGAGTTTGTCCAACTCGCGATTTTTTTCTTCCACGAGATGTTTGAGTCGCGATTGGTAAGAATCGTCCAAAAGATCCCCTACTCTCAAACCCGTTCTCATCATCTTATCGGCGTAACAGACCCCGATCCCTTTTTTTGTCGTCCCGATCTTGTGTTCCTGACTGAGCGTCGTTTCTCTCGCAGAATCGATCTGAGAATGATACGGAAACAAAAGATGACAGGCGTCGCTTAACAAAAGTTTGTCGTAAACGGGAAAACCTTCCTTCTGAAGGCGATCACATTCTTCGATAAAGAAAAGAGGATCCAAAACGACTCCGTTTCCGATCACGCAGATCGTCTGGTCGTAGATCACTCCGGAAGGAACCAAATGAAACACATACTTCTTCCCGTGAACGACCACGGTATGGCCGGCGTTCGCACCGCCCTGATAACGAACGATGATGTCCGTGTCCTTGGAGAGAAAGTCGATCACTTTCGCTTTTCCTTCATCACCCCATTGGGTTCCTACTACTAACGATGCGGGCATAGTTTTTCCTCAAATTGCTGGTTGGTAAAATTTCGTTTCATGATCTAAGATCGGAAAGAGGGGATTTTAAGGATGCCTCTAACGTATTCACCACGAGTGCGTAACCGCTTGCGTTCTTCTGAACGCCGGAAAACATTTCGTAGAGATGATCATAAGCTCCGCCTGTGAGAACCGGATCGGGAGAACCTTGCAAATAACCTTGAAAGACAAAGCCTGTATAATAATTCAAATCTCTTAAAAGGGAAAAGTCGATACAAAGATCGATCTTCCTCTTTTTGGAATCCCAAGCTTTTAAAAGCCAGGAGGTTTCTTCCAGAACGACCCCGAGACTTTTTTTAAGATTATCGGAAAGAGAATCCAGATTGAAAGAATTCTTCAAAGAATCCAGACTGAAGTTGAGAACGAGTGCGTTTAACAAACGGATGAGAGTGGAATGATTTTTCTTGCTTCCGAAAATTCTTTCGATCTCGTTTACGTTTTTCTGATATAACAAAGCGGAAAGAATTTCGATTTCGCTCTGAGTAAGGGAGTATTCCTGAACGATGGAATGAAAGAGGTTCACGTTTCCGAGTACGAGGGTCAGTTCATTCTCGAGAGGAAGAAGGGCAACGATCTCATCCAATTCTTCCAATATCCGAAGTGTGTTTTCTTTGCCCGAGGCGCCGATCGATTCCGCGCCGATCTGCAAAACTTCTTTTCGCGATACGCTCCCTTTGGCGGTTTCCCTAAAAATTCTTCCCACGTAGAAGATGTTCTGGTTTTCTTTCTGGTGCGAGAAACCGGCCATCCCCTTTACGGCTTGCACCGTTAAATCGATGCTCGGCGAGATTTCGTTTCCGGAAAGATCTCGGATTCGAAAGAGAGAAGAAGAATCGGGAGCTGAGACCGTCTGAAGAAAGGTCGAGCTGTAATCAAAGGCGGGTAAGAATACTTCGGAATAACCTTTTTTTTTCAGAACTCCCGAAACGGTCTCGAGTAAGATGCGCCTGTCTTTGCTGTCTTCTGGACCAAGGAAGTGAAACCCGTCCGGGATCCATTTTTTCTGGCTGGGTTCTGGGAGTTTTTGATTCATTTTTTGGAAGACTTCAGTTCCAGAATACAGTTCAAAACCGAGACGTCAGATTTCAAACCTTTTTAAAAAAATAGAATGACAATTCCCATTCCAAACGGATGATTATCATCCGATTCAGCGGATTCTCTCCATCTTACGATTTCTATCGACGATTTGGGCAAGTCCTTCTAAAAGGCATTTCTCGGTTTCTATTCCGGGATTAGCAAGAATCCGATTCCGACTCGGAAATTTCTTTCCGTTCGGAATTAACCGAAAACGACTTTAGACCCCGATTCTCTTTCAAAGATCATATCGGAATGCGAACAACCCGGGCTTCCTTTAGGAACACCGGATGAAAACGAATTTATATCGAAAGACCAGGAGTAAGATTGATGGCTGAGAAAGAATCCAGCGTTGGGAAATGGCAGAAAGAATTTTTCGAAAACATTCACTTGTTCAAACGTTCCGGAATGACGGAAGAAGAAGCCAAGAAGATTCTCCAGAAGTTTTTATACTTATCCTCGGTAACTCCCATGCCTCCGGTAATGGACGTATTCAAAGAACCGAATCTTCTCGAAACGGTCGGAGTTTATACTTCTCCGGAACAGAGATCCCGAGAATTCATGATGGAGTTTCTTTCTCCGATCATGAAACAATTTACCGTGGAAGGTGTGGACAATCTCAAGTTGGTCCAACCTCTTCTCGGAAAATATCCGATCACTCTGATCTCGAATCACCTCTCGCACTTAGACGCTCCCGCCATCTTTCATCAGCTCTATAACTGTTCCCCGGAAGGAAAAGCGATCGCGGAACAATTGGTTTTTATCGCGGGAAGACTCGCGTATGAACCTGACTTCACACGTCTCGGGCTTTATATGTTCGGGACTCTTTTAGTTTGTTCGAAAAGAGACATGGCGGACAATCCGAGTCTTTCGGACGTGATGACAAAGATCAACATGAGAGCGTTTCGACATTCTCAAAAACTTCAGTCCGATGGAAAGATCGTAGCCATCTTTCCGGAAGGAACCCGTTCCAGAGACGGAAGACTGATGCCGTTTGTGGAAACCGTCTATCACTACGTCGCAAACAAGGTCATCATTCCGATCTCCCTGGAAAAGACGGACAAGATTCTTCCCACCACGAGTTTATTGTTCAATCAGGTAAACGGAAAACTCGTCATCGGTAAACCGGTGTTAGTCGGAGAACTTTCCAGAAAACACATGGAAACGTTTCCGAAAGATGTGGAACAACTTCAGTTCCCGGAACACGGAGACAAAAAACAATTCCTCATCGACAATCTCGCTCTTCTCGTAGGTTCGAACTTAAATAAACACCAACACGGGACTTATAGAAACCTTTACAAAGGGGACGTTTCGGGTAAAAATATTCTTATCAAAATTCCGAAAGAACCGGAAGAAAAAATCGTCGTCATCGGAGCGAGCAGTATGTCAATCGCAGTGGCGACCTTGCTCGCGAACAAGGACGTTCTCGTTTATCTCTATCACCCGGATCAGGCTTATACGGAACAATGCAACACGGAAAGAAGAGAATTAAAATACTATCCTCTCTACAAACTTCCACCGAATTTAATCTTCACTTCCGATCCGGAAGTTCTGAAAACCGCGACACTTTTTATTCAAGGGACCAATCCTTGGGAATTGATCAATGTCTATCCCGAGATCCAACCTTTCCTCAACAAAAACAAGGCTCCTTTTTTCAATGTGATCAAAGGATTTACGAGTACGGGTTTGATCTTGGACGAAGTCCAGACCGCTTTCGGATTAGAAGACGATCGATTGGGCGTGATCGCAGGAGCTTGTTATCCAGATCAGATCATGGAAAGAAAGATTTCGGGGTTCGAAATCGCGGCTTCGAACGCGTCTTTGATTCCAAGAGTTCAAAAACTTTTTACAACGGGTTATATCTTTCCAAGGCCTGCGAAAATTCCAACGGACATCAAAGGAGTTCAGTTAGGCGGGGCGCTGAAAACAATCTATGCGCTCGCGATGGGAATCGTAGAAGGATACTTTACGCAGACCCTCGGAGGAAACGTGGACAACTCTCTGTTTCATCTTTCCAACCGTTTCTTTTCCGAGATGACCGAAATCGGAACGAAGATGGGTGGACAACCGGAAACATTCCAAGGACTCTCCGGACTGACTGACTTTATGCTTTCTTGTTTCGGAACCGATGCTAAGGACAGAAAAACCGGATATGATATCGCATACGGATCTCCTTCGGAAAGAATGTCCAACGGTTTTTACGGACTCAAAGTAATGCCGAATCTGATGAAAATCACGCCGGAAACTCCGGTCCTCGCGGCGGCCTACGAAATCGTGATCAACAAAAAGAACATGAGCGAGATCATCGAAATGTTGGAAGGAAGGCTCGCGAGAGTTTAAGAATTCGACCTAAGCTCCCAATGATTCAGGGGCTTAGGTTTCACCGTTTCGACTATTCTGAGAATCAAATCGTTTGTTAAGAATCGTTTCCAATTTCTCTTTGATTTTGATTCTTCTTTTTCCCTTAAGCACGGAAATCAAAGAACCTCTTTTTGAGAAAGATTCGCGCTTTTTAGATCACAGACAAAGATCATTCAAATATCCTAATATTCCTATGCTCACAAAATCTCTCCGAGAAATCGTAAAAAACAAAAAAGAACACAGTCAGATATTTCACGTTTCCGAAATATTCGATTCTTATTTTTATCTTTACTGGGAAAATCAGAAGGCGATTTACATTCTTCAACCTAAAGAAAACGAATCCGAAACAAATTATGCCGATTCGATTCGGTTTCCAACGGGAGGTTCCCGTATCGAAATCGACAGAAACGTAGTCGATACTTTGGAACAAGTCGGGTCGAGCACCTACCTAATTCACAGAGATTTTCTCAACTCCGTTCTTGAAAAATGTAGAAAAGGAATTTTGATTCGGATATAGAACCGCATCGCGACCGTTCCCACAGGCAACGATGACCGTCTTTGGATCTCTTGATTCACCGAACACAAAACATCCGAACGGAATGATCTTTTTTCCATTGCCGTAGAGGACGACTTAGGATTTATTCAGGTAAATTCCCTTTGGTGAAGAGGATGGAGAATTCGTTTTGCACTTTTAGAAATGATTCCAAGAAGCAAATATTCAGGTTTCTGAATTCGATTGCTTCCTCATTTGTGTTCTTTTTTTGTTTTCTTCTTCTGCATTCTTTTCTCTCTGATTGCCCATAGGAAACAACTCCGATCTTTTACCCCCGACCGGATAACGACCTCTACCTCTGTGTTTTGTTGGTTAGGCGGCTTTCTCTTTGGAAATGGTATCGCATTTTCGGGAAATACGATCGTCTTCAGTGCTACCTTAAGCGACGATTCTTTACTTCGCTTCTGCCCCGCTCTATAGGATTTATCTCCTGACCAAAAGGAAGAATAGCGGTAGAATATTGAAAAGCAAAGAGCGGATCCGCTTCGCGACGCTGTTCCCAAACGAATTTGCGAAATGGGAACTCCCAATTCTTGGAAGTTGAAAAATCGAATCTGAATCATCTCGGATTCCTGCGGGAACTCCCTAAGATCGAACTTCGACATCAACAAATCTTTGTTAAACGATATGTCGCATTTTCCTATCTCTTCTTTTCTTTTCTTTTCGAACAAAGTATTTCCCCTTAAAAAAAGAAAAGAGGACTTAGAATGAAGACAGAAGTAAAATGAGTTTCAGAATGTTTCCCAAAAGGTTCTCAAAATCGTAAAAAAGGACCGATTAATAACTAACAAATATCTACTTATAAGGTGATTCGACGAGAGGAAGAATCCGGTATAAATTCTCCACCTAAGAGAGATTTTATGAAGTACCGGCAAAACCAAAACTCAATCCTCGCACTAGAACGAACTGCAAAGAGCCGGATTCGAATTCTCTCATTTTGTTTTCTCCTTTCTTTCATTTTTCAGTGCGAATACAAACCCAAAGGGGATCTCAATTTTTTAGCGTTAGTCGGAAGCGGTTTGAGTACGGGAACTCCTTCCGAAGGAGGTATCGATTCTCCTTCGGTCGCAAATCCTCCGGCCGTTCAAGGAAGCGGAGACTGGTTGAACGAGGCCTATTTCAAACCTTCTTTCGTGATCGGAGATTCTTTTTACGGAAACAGTGTTGCAGTATCGGGCGATACGATCGTCGTCGGAGAATATCGTGAAAACAGCAACCAAGTCGGACTCACAAACGGTTCAGCTCCTGCTAGTTCAGACATCAGCCTTTTCGCCTCCGGGGCCGCCTTTGTCTATCGTAAGGTTGCGGGGATTTGGATTCAAGAAGCGTTTCTCAAAGCCTCGAATCCATCGACAAATGACAACTTCGGTTCGAGCGTTTCGATCTCCGGAGATACGATTGTGATAGGAGCTCCCACAAACGGGGCCTCAGGCTCTGCTTACGTTTTTGTAAGAAACGGTTCGACCTGGTCCCAAGAAGCCTTGTTAAAGTCATCGAACTTCGGCGCAGGCGATCATTTCGGTTCATCGGTGGATATAGACGGAGACATAATCGTGGTTGGAGCGGAATGGGAAGACAGTTCCCAAAATATGGTTACGAACGGAAACACGGCAAGCGCGGATAACTCAAGGACGGATTCCGGAGCGGCTTATATTTTTCGAAGAGTTGCGGGAACCTGGACTCAAGAAGCGTATCTCAAAACGCCGAATCCTGATAACAACGACTCCTTCGGTTCAAACGTTTCGATATCGGGAGAAACGGTCGTAGTCGGAGCCTTCAAAGAAGACAGCCAGTCTGTGACGTCTAACGGAACAACCGCCAGTCCCGATAATTCTAAATTGGAATCGGGAGCCGCATATGTCTTTCGAAGAACGGCCGGCCAATGGAATCAGGAAGCATTCTTAAAATCTTCCGATTTGGATTCGAACGATCAGTTCGGAAAATCGGTTTCCATTTCTGCGGATTCGATAGTCGTGGGCGCCGCATTGGAAGACGGAGCTCAGGATTCGGTCATCAACGGCGCTGGCGCGAGTTCCTCCAACTTGTTAGGTGGTTCCGGCGCGGCCTATGTCTTTGAAAGAACGGGTACAAACTGGGCGCAAACCGCATATCTCAAAGCAAAAAATGTACAAGCAGGGGATCAATTCGGAACGTCCGTCGCAATCGAAGGAGACTTTATCGTCGTAGGTGCGATCAACGAATCGAGCGGTCTATCCACGATTTCCTTCGGACCTTTGACCACTTGGGACGAAAGGTGTTTCCAATCCGGAGCGGCCTACATGTTTCGAAAGTCTTCCGGACTTTGGGGGGAATACGCCTATTTCAAGGCTCCAAACGTGGGAAGCGGTGATTCATTCGGCTACAGTGTCGCCCTAAACGGAACTAGGGTCGTGGTCGGGGCCACTCAGGAAGCGAGCAATCAAACCACGATCACGAATGGACCAACCGCTAACACTGACGATTCCATGTATCGGGCAGGAGCATCGTATGCGTTTCAAAGATAAGACTTTCAAGTCATCGAATTGCCAAGCCGAGTTCGGGAGCAAGATTATCTTTCAACGTCCCGCTACCGGATTCTTCTCTTCAAATCGTTTTAGAATATCATTGTATTCTTTACTACTATTTCTCTGTTTTTACGTTTTTCCAGGCTGTCTACAAGGCGGTTTTGGAACTCCCGCTTACATCAATCTTTTTTCCTTTGAAGAAGGACCGGTTTCGGACCTGCGTTATCCAGTTTCTTCTTATCAATACACAACTCATACGAGAATCCCGACTTTTCGTCCTTCCGTAAGCGGAACTCCGACCGAATTCTTAATTACTCCCGAATTACCGAGCGGCATCACTTTGGATGCGAACACGGGGGTGATTTCCGGAATTCCGAATGTTCGCCTTCCTTCCACCGAATATACAATCACTGCTAAGAATGCGAGCGGCTCCACTTCGACCCAGTTCACGTTGTCGCCGACACTTTTCCTTTGGAACGAGGGTTCGTATTTAAAGGCGTCCAATTCTGATAGCTCGGATTCTCTAGGATATGCTGTAGCGCTGGATGGAGATACGCTTGTTGTCGGCGCTTATTTAGAGAGTAGCTCTCAAACGACGATTACCAACGGAAGTGGAGCGAGTTCGGATAACACCGCTGACGGTTCGGGAGCGGTCTACGTTTATAGAAGGAACGGTGAAAGTTGGTTTCAAGAGGCGTACATAAAGGCGTCTAACGCAGAAGCATGGGATTCATTCGGATTCAGTGTCGCGATCCACGGTAATACGATAGCGATAGGAGCGATCGGAGAAAGTAGCAATCAAACCACGATCACGAATGGAAACACGTCAAGCGCAGACAATTCCGCTCCTTTCGCAGGTGCGGTCTACGTCTATAGGAGAACCGGAACGATTTGGAATCAGGAAGCGTATTTAAAAGCGTCTAACGCGGAAGCCGGGGATTCGTTCGGATACTGCGTCACGCTCCACGGGGACACGATCGCGGTAGGGGCCTATGCGGAAGCCAGCAATCAGAATACGATTACAAACGGTAACGCCGCAAGTGCAGACAATTCCAATATGAACTCGGGAGCTGTATATGTTTACAAAAGAATCGGGACCAATTGGGATCAGGAAGCCTACATCAAGGCGGTTAACGGAGAGGCAGGAGATATATTCGGTTATAGCCTTTCCCTCTTCGGAAATACTCTGGCAGTAGGCGCACCTTCTGAAAGTAGCAATCAAACCACAATCACAAACGGAACGACAGCGAGTACGAACAATTCTTCCTTTAACTCGGGAGCCGTGTATGTATATGTTCGGACGGGAACCACATGGGATCAAGAGGCGTATCTAAAGGCGGCCAGCGTTCCTCCTACGCCGGGCCAACAATTAGGAATCACAGTATCCATCTATGGAGACACGATCGCGGCTAGCGCCACGCAATCGAACGAAGGTGCGGTCCACGTCTTCGTCCGCAACGCGGGCGCTTGGACGAGAGAAGCGGAAATCAGAGCCGCGAATCCGGGATCGGTAAACTATTTCGGATTCAGTCTTTCGATTTACGAAGATACGATTGCGGTTGGGACCTATTGGGAGGATGGAAACGAAAATCGAATTCTCAACGGAACAACCGCTTCGACGGACAATTCCCTTCCGGGCTCGGGCGCCGTCTACGTCTACCAGAGAAGCGGAACGACTTGGGCTCAACAGTCCTACATCAAAGCCAAAAACGTTCAATCCAACGATTGGTTCGGTTACAGCGTTGCGATTTCAGATGACACCCTTATTGCCGGCGCGCCACAAGAAGACGGAAGTCAAACGACAAATACGAACGGTCCTCTGCAAACTTGGAATGAATTAAAACCGGATTCCGGGGCGGTTTACATATACAACCGATAACTGCAACAAACAGAATATTAAGCATTTAAGAATATTCTAAAACCCTAAATCTCAATTACAAACGTGAGAAACGGAGATACCGTATTTAAAGCCTAGATAACATTCTGTCTTAATGCGGTCGGCCGAACTCAAACCTTGGTTGTAGACCAAGCCTTCTGCGACCCTTCCATCAAGGCCGGATCCTCCACCATAAACGCCTAAATAAGTTAGATTATTACCCGCCGCGGCGTATACGTTGGTCGTGCTCTTCTGTAAATTGCCGTTCAAATAAAAAGTAGTTCCTGTTCCGGAAAACTGCATCGTAAGAACATGAGCCACATTGGTAGCATAGGCGTTGCTTTTAAAATCACCGGGGCCGCTATTCACTTCCAAGGCACCGTTATAGAATTTTAAATACAAAGAGATCCCTCCGCCGGAAAGATGAATGATTCCTTCCGTCGCGACTGAAAGCGCGTTTTGCTCGACCACAAAGAGCATCGTGTAGGAACTCCCGGTAATCGGAACACCGGAACTGGAAAAGAATCGACCTTCCGTGTTGCTCATTTGAACGAACGGCCTTTGATTGCGAAAATTAGGAAGCCAATAGGGTTCCTGATTCGCGTAGTAACGTGTGAAAACGTTCGAGCTTGCTTGGTCTTGCCAAGTCGTGATTTTGTTTGCCGTGTCTTTCGTAATTCCGGCTTCCGCATTCAACCAAAGCGCCAAACTGGAAACATCCGTCGGAAGATAATACGTCGTCGCTTGCATCATCGAAGAATAAGACTTCGTTCCATCGGCTTGAATGACTTCCAGGAGATAATAGTGTGTTTCTCCCCCTCCCAAACCGGAATGAGTAAAGCTACTACCGGTAATTCCGGTGGAAGTTCCGGTTATCTCGGGAGATGATATGTTTACCGAAGAAGTGGTCGAAGAATAAATTTTATACAAAGCACCCGTCGCAGTTGAGGACCAACTAAGTTTCACGGAATGAATATCAGCATTCGCCTGAAAAGTAGACGTCGGACTATTCGCTGAAGAATTTGAAATTACATTCGGAACTGCGATCTGAAGGAAAAGACCGGCGGGATTGCTTGCGTCAAAGCTGATCTTTTTCGCGTCCATACAAGCCACTTGACCGAATAAAAGAAGAGCCCAAGGAATGAAGAGAGAAAGTTTATAGATCCTCACAAAAAGGCGCTCGTTCGTCTTTTTACCTTTGAAAAACAAATTCATTATCCCAAGAAAATCGATGCACGGAGATTTTCTTTTATGAGTAAAAACTCATCTAATAAAATCAACAACCGATTTTCAACCTTTTGAACGTTTTTTATAGCATAGGATCTTCTTTCTAAAGAGGATAGGACTGATTAAGAATTAGGCCTTTTGAAAAAGTTTTTCATACGAAATCCATTTCTGAAACAGATTCGCAATATTGAATTTGCGAAAGTCTATACGGAACTCCCAGCTCTTGCCAAAATCAAAAATGGACAATTAAAGTTCCAAAAGAAAGAAGGAATAAAAAAACCCGGCAGAACCGGGTTTTCTTTAAAAAGCAAGGCAAGAAGTATAGAATTCTATTTCAATTCGGCTAAAATTACTTCTTCTTCTTTACTTCTTTTTCTTTCTTAGGAGCCGCTTCTTTTTTCACAGGAGCAGGAGTCGCACCGGATTTTCTTGCGGTTCTTTTGTCTTCTCTGACTTTCGCCTGTGTTTCGCGTTTTTCTTCTCTTTCTTTCAAGAGAGAAGCTCTGTCCTTCTTAGAAGTGAGTTCCAAAATCCCTACTTCGGAATTGTCAGAAGCTCTGTTCACAAGTTTCAGAACACGAGTGTATCCACCGTTCGTAGTTTCAAAACGTTTCGCGATATCTTCGAAAAGTTTTACAACGACTTCACGGTCTTTGATTCTTTTCATAACTTCGCGCTTGTTGTGAAGTTGAATTTCCGGTTTCAGATCGACCGCGAGATTCTTCTTAGCTCTTGTAATCAATTTCTCAGCATGAGAACGAATCACTTTCAATTTTGCTTGAGTAGATTCGATTCTTTCATACTTAAAAAGACTTGTGATCATGTTATTGATCAGCGCGTCTCTGTGACCTTTATTGCGGTTTAAATGTTTTACTTTATTTCTTTTGTTCATTTTAGAAATCCCTCATTCCGAAAGAGAGACCGAGAGTGGAAAGTTTCGTTTTCAACTCCTGTAGACACTGGTCGCTGTAGTGTTTGGATTTCGACATTTCTTCTTCGGATCTCTTTACGAGGTCTCCGATAAAATCGATTTCCAGACTTCTTAGAACATTGAGAGAACGAACGGAGAGTTCCAATTCTTCCACATGTTTAGACAAGGAAGCTTTGAGTTTTTCATCAGCTTCATCCAGTTCGTCGTCTTCCTCTTCCAGTTCTTCTTCGAAATTGATAAATACTGTAAGGTGCTCTTTTAAGATTTTTGCCGCTTGAGCAACAGCGTCGTCGGGAGAAACGGATCCGTCCGTCCAGACTTCCAGAGTTAATTTTTCATAATCGGATCTCTGAGCAACACGGGTCTCGGAAACTTCGAAAACTACTTTTTGAACCGGAGAGAAGATCGAGTCTACAGGAATCGTTCCGAGAACTTCGATGTCTTTTTTCTTTTCTTCCGCAGGAACATATCCTCTTCCTCTTTGAATTTCCAAATCCATGATGAGATTTGCATCTTCATTGAGAGTGGCGATGTGAAGATCCGGATTCATAATTTCGATAGATGAATCTACTGCAAGATCCCCTGCTCTAAAATATCCCGCACCTTTCAGTTCCAGGTGAATGATCTTACTCTGGTCTTTTTCTTCCGGCTCGTATTTGATACGAACTTGTTTCAGGTTGAGAATGATTCTGGTAACGTCTTCCGCAACGCCTTCGATAAAGGAGAACTCGTGATTCACACCTTCGATACGAATCGCGGAAATCGCCGCTCCCTCGATCGAGGACATAAGGGTCCTTCTGAGAGAGTTACCGATAGTTGTGGCAAAACCCCTTTCAAATGGCTCTGCAACGAACTTCCCGTAATTCGGGGTGTTCGCTTCCGTGTTGAATTCTATCTTCTTAGGACGTTTAAATCCTTTGAGTAAGCTTTTGAGAGACAATTTGAGACCCTTCTATCAGATTTTATTTAGAGTAAAGCTCTACGATTACCTGTTCTTTAACCGGTAGATCGATATGGTGGCGTTCAGGCAATGCCGTTACGTCCCCGCCAAAGTTTGTGTAATCTGCCGATAACCAAGATGGAACTCCCTGCAACGATTGCGATAAACGAATGTTATCTGCAATGAAGGTAGAAGTTTTGAACTTGTCGCGAATTTCCACTTTATCGCCTACGTTGAGTCTGTAGGAAGGAATATCCACTCTATCTCCGTTCACAAGGATATGTCTGTGAGCGATGAAGTTTCTCGCTTGGCGACGAGTTACCGCGAAACCAAGACGATAGAGAACATTATCCAATCTTCTTTCCAAAAGTTGAAGAAGAATTTCACCGGTCACACCGTGAGCGTGAGAAGCTTCTTCGTAATATCTGCGGAATTGTTTTTCCAAAAGACCGTATGCTCTTTTGAGTTTTTGTTTTTCGCGAAGCTGAGCGCCGTATTCCGACACTTTTCCTTTCCGCTTAGTAGGCATACCAGGAGGCCCTTTGCGGTGGAATTTATCTTTATTAAAAGTATAGCTCGACTTAAGGAAGAGATCGACTCCCTCCCTTCTCATGATTTTTACAACAGGACCTCTATATCTTGCCATCTTAAACTACCTTAGACCCTTCTTCTCTTACGCGGACGGCAACCATTGTGAGGCAATGGAGTCACATCCTTAATCATCTTAATGTTCAATCCTCTGGCAACCAAAGAACGAATCGCAGACTCGCGGCCAATGCCGGGTCCGGAAACCATTACGTCTACTTCTTGCAAGCCGGCCGCATCCATAGCTTTTTCAGCCGCATTTCCAGCCGCGATCTGAGCCGCATACGGAGTGGATTTTTTGGATCCACGGAATCCCATCGCACCGGACGTGGACCAGGAGATCGTATTCCCCGCCATATCCGTTATGGTTACGATCGTGTTATTGAAGGACGCGGTTATATAAACTTTCCCGCGAGGAACGACCTTCTTTTCCTTCTTTTTAACTTTCTTTTCTTTCTTGGATTTCTTATCGTCAGCCATGATTACTTAGTTACCTTTTTCTTATTCGCTACAGTCTTCTTGCCGCCCTTTCTGGTTCTGGCGTTGGTTCTGGTTCTTTGACCATTGACCGGAAGACCTCTTCTATGTCTGAGTCCTCTGTAGCATCCAATGTCCATCAAACGTTTGATGTTCAGTTGGATTTCGGAACGCAGGTCCCCTTCCACTTTTGCACTTTCTTCAATCGCCTTACGAATCGCCGCTTCTTGAGCCTCGTTAAGGTCCTTTACGCGAATCTTTTCGTCTACTCCGGCCTTTTTCAAAATTCCTCTCGATAAGGAATTTCCTATTCCGAAGATATAGGTTAATCCAATAACAATTCTTTTTTCTCTTGGAAGGTCAATACCTGCAATACGCGCCATATTTCTTATGCTTGCCTTTGTTTGTGTTTCGGATTGGTGCAGATCACGCGGATTACACCTTTTCTTCTGATAACCTTGCAGCTAGAGCAGATTTTCTTAACTGATGTTCTTACTTTCATAACAATTCCTACTTTTTGCGGTAAGTAATTCTACCCTTAGAAAGATCGTAAGGGGAGAGTTCTACCGTAACTTTATCACCCGGTAAAATCCGGATATAGTGCATTCTCATCTTTCCGGAAATATGGGCCAAAACCTTATGACCATTTTCCAATTCTACACGGAACATCGCGTTGGGCAGGGGCTCAAGTACGGTGCCATCGACTGTGATCGCTTCTTCCTTTGCCACTGATTAAGCTAGCTCCTTTTGAATCAAAGAAGTCACCTCTTCCAGGGACCCGACTCCGTTCACTTGAGAAAGTTTCTTTTGTGCCGCGTAGTAGTCCAGAAGAGGAAGAGTCTTCTTGTTATAATTATCCAGACGATTCTTAATCGTCGCTTCGTTGTCGTCCGCACGTCCTTCGATTTCCGCGCGACTCAAAAGTCTCTTCAAAAGTTCCGCATCCGGAACTTGAAGATTGATCGCTTTATCGATCGATTTTCCTTCCCCTTTTAAAAGAGAATCCAGAGCGTCCGCTTGTTCCACGGTTCTCGGAAAACCATCCAATAAAAATCCATTCTTGCAATCCGCTTCCCGGATGCGATCTTTGATGATTCCGATTACGACAGAATCAGGAACTAAATCGCCCGCATCCATATAACGTTTTGCTTCGACTCCCATCGGAGTTTGATTCTTTACCGCTTCGCGGAGAATATCACCGGTGGAAATCTGTGGGATTCCAAGGTTCTGACAAAGAATCTTTGCCTGCGTTCCTTTTCCTGCCCCGGGAGGCCCCATGAAAATAATATTCTTCATGAGTTTAGGCTTAAGACCTTCCCTTGATTTTCGACTTCTTCATGAAGCCTTCATAATTTCTCATTAAAAGTTGAGACTCGATTTGTTTCAAAGTCTCCAGCGCAACCCCTACCATGATCAAAAGAGAGGTTCCACCGAAAGTATAAACCAGAGAACCGCCGCCGGAGTTGGAACTCAGATCTAAGAATTTGATGATGATATAAGGAGCCAGAGCCAGACCCGCCAGGAACATCGCGCCCGGAAGAGTGATTCTGTTTAATACTTTTTCGATATATTCTTTTGTATGAGAACCCGGACGAATCCCTGGAATGAACCCGCCGTATTTCTTCAGGTTTTCAGCCAACTCGGTCGGATTGAACTGAATCGCAGTATAAAAATATGCGAAGAATACGATCAAAGAAGTATAGATGATAAAGTAGAATAACGCGTGATACCAGATCTGGGAGAATGGATTGAAAAAGTCCATGATGATCGCCCAACCCGCCCACTGTTCGCTACTCGATGACAACCACTGAATGATCGTCTGTGGAAATAAAATCAAAGAAGAAGCAAAGATGATCGGCATAACGTTTGCGCCGTTTACTTTGAAAGGAATGGACTGGCTTTTCGCCTGAACCATCTTTCTTCCTACCATCTGTTTCCCGTATTGAAGAGGAACTTTTCTCACACCTTGTGTTAACAAAACGGTAAGAGAAATGAGAAGAATAAAAAGAATCAAAAGAATCAGAACATTCAGAGCGTCCATCGTATCTGTGGAAAAAAGTTGAACCATAGATTCAGGGAGTCTTCCGATAATACCAGCAAAG
>NZ_QHCT01000001.1:1330000-1335000 GCF_003545885.1 Leptospira stimsonii | reverse complement strand
TTAATTTCCACTCCGCTCGCACCGGACTGAACTACGTCACCTACTTTGATTCCATCCGGAGCAAGAATATACGCATATTCTCCATCCTTGTAACAAACCAAAGAAATGAACGCGGAACGATTCGGATCGTATTCCAGAGTTTTTACAACCGCAGGAACGTTTGTTTTTCTGCGTTTAAAATCGATGATACGATATTTTCTTTTTACACGACCACCTCTGTGACGAACGGAAATTTTTCCGCCGTCTCCTCTTCCCGCTTTGTAGGAAAGAGTGAGAGTAAGAGGTTTATACGGTTCTGTTTCCGTAATCTCTTTGAAATCCAATACGGATTTATAACGACTTGCGGAAGTTACGGGTTTAAACTTTTTAATTCCCATTTCTTATGCTTCCTTTGCGAAATCGATGCTTGCACCGTCACGGAAAGTAACTACTGCTTTCTTCCAGTGTGGGCGAGGCGCCGGCATGTTTCTAAAACGTTTGATCTTCCCTCTGTAAACTTGAACGTTTACCGCTGAAGGGGTTACTTTAAAAATCTTTTTGAATGCTTCTTTGATCAGAGTTTTGTTTGCATCGATGTGAACTTTCACGGTGTATTTCACCATTCTCGTTCCCTTCTTGCTATTGGCTCCGATCGATTCCAGATCCTGAGATTTCTCAGTGACCACTGGAGTTAGAATTACGTCTTGGAGATTCATTTCTGTGCTCCGTACTGTGTGAGCATCTCTTTCAGAGCGGCTTCTGTGATCACCAAATTACGGTTATACAGAATGTCTCTGCAGGAGATTCTTTTTGAATTGATATATTTTACGGTTGGGATGTTACGAACGGATTTTTTAACGAAATCGCTCTCACCTTGAACCAGTAATCCAACAACACCGGTGTTTCTGAGATTCATATTTTTGAATAAAGAATCAAAGGACTTCGTGCTGTATTCTTTTGGATCGAGATCTTCGATCACTTTCACTGCGGAAGCTTGCGCTTTTTTATTCAGAATCGAAAGCACAGCTCTGTGTTTGAGTTTGGAAGAAACTTTATAAGAATAGTCTCTTTTTTGAGGACCGTGAACCGTTCCCCCGCCGACCCAATGAGGAGCTCGTGTAGAACCTTGTCTCGCACGACCTGTTCCTTTTTGAGCCCAAGGCTTTTTTCCACCACCGCGGACTTCCGATCTGGTTTTTGTTGCGTGGTTTCCAGAACGCATATTTGCATTCTCAGCCTTAATCGCTTCGTAGATCGAAGCGACGCTAAGCTTGCTTTCAAAGAGTGCGGAAGGAAGTTCGATTTCTGAAATCAACTTTCCTTCTTTAGAATACTTCTGTGCTTTCATATCTAACCCGGATTTTAAATCTTCTCGATCGTAATTACTGTGTTTGCAGTGCCGGGTACCGCCCCGCTCACGAACACAAGATTCTTTTCTTCATTGATCCGGACTACTTTCAAATTCCGGACTGTAGTTTGGAGGGAACCAGTTCTTCCGGGAAGCTTAACGCCTTTGAAAACCCGAGAAGGAGTAGAGTTCGCACCCATAGATCCAGGATGTCTGTGAAAACGAGATCCGTGTCCACCCGGTCCACCGGCGTGTCCATGGCGTTTTACAACCCCTTGAAATCCTCTTCCTTTGCTGACCCCGGTAACTTTTACCACGTCAGAAACAGCAAAAACATCCTGAATTTTCAGAACAGAACCTGCCGTAGGAGAATCTCCGAAACTACGAAATTCTCTCAAAACTCTCTTTGGTCCGAGTCCCGCTTTTGCAAGGTGACTCTTCTCCGCTTTGGAGAGGTGAAATTCTTTTGTATCTTGAAACGCCAACTGGATCGCTTCGTATCCGTCATTTTCAACAGACTTGACTTGAGAAACGGCGCAAGGGCCGACTTCCAAAACAGTTACAGGAATCATATTCCCCTGCTCGTCAAAGATCTGAGACATTCCAACTTTTTTGCCGATTAATCCCTTTGCCATCGTTCCTTACCTTCAGGATTTGATATCTACAGATACCCCTGCAGGAAGCTGAAGTTTCATCAGAGCTTCTACAGTGTCTTCATTGGTATCCAGGATATCGATGAGCCGTTTGTGTGTTTTTAATTCAAACTGCTCTCTGGATTTTTTATTCACGTGCGGAGAACGAAGAACTGTATAGATCTCTTTCTTAGTAGGAAGAGGAATCGGGCCGGAGACAGTCGCTCCGGTCCTTTTCGCAGTTGCTACGATCTCATAGGTCGATTGGTCAATCAACCTATGGTCGAACGCTTTCAGTTTAACTCGTATTTTTTGTCCGGCCATTTTTTAAGAGCTCTTACTCAATGATGTCCGCGACAACGCCGGATCCAATGGTTCTTCCACCTTCGCGAATTGCGAACTTGAGACCTTTGTCCATTGCGATCGGGCTGATCAATTCAACTGTCAGAGATACGTTGTCACCAGGCATAACCATTTCGATTCCACTTGGGAGATTACAAACTCCGGTAACGTCAGTAGTTCTGAAGTAGAACTGAGGACGATAGTTATTGATGAAAGGAGTGTGACGTCCGCCTTCATCTTTTGTTAAAACGTAAACCTCAGCGGCAAACTTTTTGTGAGGAGTGATGGATCCCGGCTTAGCGAGAACTTGTCCTCTTTCGATGTCTTCTTTTTTAGTTCCACGAAGAAGGGCACCGATGTTGTCACCAGCTTCCGCTTGATCGAGAAGTTTTCTAAACATTTCGATACCGGTAACAACAGTTTTTGTTGTTGGGCGGATCCCGATGATTTCAACTTCGTCGTTCACTTTGAGAACGCCTTGCTCCACTCTTCCGGTTGCAACAGTTCCACGACCAGTGATCGAGAACACGTCTTCCACAGGCATAAGGAAAGGTTTGTCTGTAATTCTTTTTGGATTTGGAACGTAAGTGTCCAGAGCTTCCATCAATTTAAGAATTGCTGGCATACCGATTTCAGATTCATCACCTTCCAGAGCTTTTACTGCGGAACCGTGAATGATAGGGGTATCATCGCCAGGGAAGTTATATTTGTTGAGAAGGTCGCGAACGTCCATTTCAACCATTTCGATCATTTCAGCTCTTTCATCAGCCGCAAGCATATCCGCTTTGTTGATGAATACGATCACGTAAGGAACACCAACCTGACGAGCAAGGAGAATGTGTTCTTTCGTTTGTGGCATTGGTCCATCGGTTGCAGATACAACGAGGATCGCCGCGTCCATCTGAGCCGCGCCGGTGATCATGTTTTTAACATAGTCAGCGTGACCTGGACAATCTACGTGAGCGTAGTGACGGTTAGCAGTTTCATATTCCTGGTGAGAAGTAGCAATGGTGATCCCACGAGCTTTTTCTTCCGGAGCATTATCAATTTGGTCATAAGCAACAGCTTTGTTCTTACCACCGATCGCTTTTGCAAGTGTAGTAGTAATAGCTGCCGTCAGGGTTGTTTTACCATGATCCACGTGACCAATTGTACCAACGTTTAAGTGAGGTTTCGACCTATCAAATTTTTCTTTAGCCATAGCGACTGTTTAATCTCCTTACTTTTTAACGAACCCTAACGGGAATCGACTAATGTAATTACGTAATAGTGTTCAGAGTCAAAAAGGGAGTCCAGAGACAGAACACCCCTTCCCTGTGTCATATTTCTAAGCACGCTTGCAAAGCCAAGCAAGTTTTCCGTAGAAGCATTTGCGTGAACAAGCGACTTACCATCTCCGAGCGAAACAACATTATGAATCTTTGCATTTCTCTTGGAGAGAGCACCAAGCACATCGCCTAACGATGGATCTGGTATCAAAATCTCTAATGAAGAAATCGGACCCACAAGTTCCGTATAATTCGGAATTATGTCTTTTAAGCCTTTTATGACGGCTACTTTTACAAGTGAAGAAGTTTCGATCGAAGAATCCGGAGGATCGTATCGATGAACAATCAGATCCAAACCGAGAACTTCTTCTCCCTTGGATCCCTTTGCCACTACTTCATAAAAAGCTGATGTAATGGCTTCTTCTAGTGTTTCAGTAATCTTAGTTTCAAACCGCACTTCCCTGGAAAAGCTGTTAGAGCTTGCCAGAGAGGCGTGCACCTGTCCGCTTGAGATTTTTTGATCAAACGCGGTATGCTGAAATTCACTCTGTAGGACCATTTTTTTCCAAAGCTCAAACCTTGCAACTTTTATCCCGCTAACGTTCACTTTGTGAGGAAAGAATTCTTTCAATCGGGAAAGAGAAACTTCCAAGTGCAATTCTCCAAGTCCGGAAAGTTGAATTTGTCCCGTATCCGGAAGAACTTTTGTCTCCAAGCCTTCATCCAGCCAAGTAAGCTGATTGAGTGCCTCCCAGAGCCCGTCCCTCTCTTCCGAAGTTTCCGGTTCGAGAAGAATCTGGAATTGCTTTCGAACGGGACTTAGCTCCGACATATATTCTTTTTGAGGAGAAGAATAGAGGACGTCGCCCGGTTTGAGAGAATCGAGACCGGGGACCACGATAATCTCGCGAATTTTTGTTTCTTCAATCTCTTCAAAGTCTCGCGTGGAGATAAGATGAATGGAATCCATTTGGCCATTTCCGGAAATCGACCAGAACTTCTGATTCCGTGGGAACTCCTGCGAAGGAAGAATATAGACGATCTTCCCTAAGTCGGGGTGGAATTCCCGTTTAAATGCAATTCCTAATTCTCCGGAGGAACGAGGAATGGATGAGAATGTTCGAGAAAGAAGTTCTAAGGAAAGAAGGAGCTCCTTTACACCTTCTCCATGAAGGGCTGATCCACCAAGGACGGGGAAAAGTTCTCCCTTCCAAAAACCTTTAGAAAATCCCTCGCGCGCGAGAATCGAGAGAGAATCCGGATCCTTCAGATATTTTTCCGAAAGTTCGGAATCCCATTCCAAGAGGGGAAGAAGACTTTGGTCGGCGCTTCCTTCTTGGAAGAGGGAAAATTCCGCGTCCTCTTTCCAGAGAAGAATCGGCTCTTTTCCGAGGACGGCCTCGAGATCGACGAGCGAATCCGTAATGTCGA
>NZ_QHCT01000001.1:1320000-1325000 GCF_003545885.1 Leptospira stimsonii | reverse complement strand
CAACATCCAAGTTTCCAACTGAGCCTTTGGAGTCAGAGGAACGTGGATCGCCATCTGATCCCCGTCGAAGTCCGCGTTGAACGCGTGACAGACGAGAGGATGGAGTTTGATCGCTTTTCCTTCCACAAGGATCGGTAAGAATGCTTGGATCCCCAGACGGTGAAGGGTCGGAGCTCTGTTCAACATCACGGGGTGCTCTTTTACGACGTATTCCAAAACGTCGAAAACTTCTTTGTCTTCGGCTTCCACTTTCTTTTTTGCGGACTTGATGTTCGGAGCTAGGTCCAGATCGACAAGTCTCTTCATGATGAATGGTTTGAAAAGTTCCAAAGCCATTTTTTTGGGAAGTCCCATCTCATGGTATTTCAACTCGGGACCGACTACGATTACGGAACGACCCGAATAGTCGACCCGCTTTCCGAGGAGGTTCTGACGGAAACGACCTTGTTTCCCTTTGAGCATGTCGGAGATGGATTTCAAAGGACGGTTTCCCTTTCCTTTAACGGCGCGTTTTCTGCGAGAGTTGTCAAAGAGAGCGTCAACGGCCTCTTGCAACATTCTCTTTTCGTTTCGAACGATGATCTCAGGAGCCTTCAGAGCGAGAAGTCTTTTGAGACGGTTGTTCCGGTTGATCACACGACGGTATAAGTCGTTCAAGTCGGAAGTAGCGAATCTACCACCTTCCAACTGAACCATAGGACGAAGTTCCGGAGGAATGACCGGAACGATATCAAGAACCATCCACTCGGGACGGTTTCCGGAATCACGGAACGCTTCGAGAACTTCGAGGCGTTTCAGAATTCTTTTATCGGAAATCTTATCCTTGTCTTGGATCTTTTGACGGATCATTCTCGCTTCCGCATCTACGTCGATACGAGCGAGAAGTTCTTTGATCGCGTCCGCGCCGATTCCGGCTACGAACTTGTCGCCGTACTCGTCGAGATAAGCGTGGTATTCTTCTTCGTCGATGAGTTCGCCGCGGTTTCTTCCCGAATCCGCAGGATCGATGATGACGTATTTTTCAAAGTAAAGAACGCTCTTTAGCTGGTTCACAGTCATATCGAGCAGAAGTCCCATTCTCGAAGGAACAGAACGGTAATACCAGATATGAGAAACCGGAGCCGCGAGTTCGATATGGCCCATTCTTTCGCGACGAACTTTAGAGTGAGTTACCTCGACCCCGCACTTGTCGCAGACCACACCCTTGTAACGGATGGACTTGAATTTACCGCAGTAACATTCCCAGTCTTTTGTGGTTCCGAAAATTTTCTCGCAGAAAAGACCGTCTTTCTCGGGTTTTAAAGTCCGGTAGTTGATGGTCTCTGGTTTTTTAACTTCCCCGTAAGACCATTCTTTGATCCTTTCGGGAGAAGCTAGGCGGATTGTAATCGATTCGAAGTCGTTATGGGATCTCATGTCTTATGCGTTCTCTATAGTCTCGAATTTAATTTTCTTCTTACTCTTAGAATATTCATCCTCGTAATCGGAAATATCAACAGTGTTTCCTTCCGAGTCGGTGATGATGATATCCAGAGCAAGCCCTCTTAGCTCTTGAACCAATACGTTGAAGGACTCAGGGATACCAGGTTTGATGGAGTGGATTCCCTTTACGATCGCTTCGTAGATTCTCGCACGTCCGAGCATATCATCGGACTTGATGGTCAAAAGTTCCTGAAGAGTATGAGAAGCTCCGTAGGCTTCGAGAGCCCAGACTTCCATTTCCCCAAGACGCTGACCCCCGAACTGAGCCTTTCCTCCGAGCGGTTGTTGCGTAACCAGAGAGTAAGGACCGGTCGATCTTGCGTGGATCTTATCTTCCACCAAGTGAGCGAGTTTTAAGATGTAGATATAACCGCAGAAGACTTCGTTCATAAAAGGAAGTCCGGTTCTACCGTCAAAAAGTTTGAATTTAGAATTCAGAGGAAGGTTCGCCTCTTTACAGAAATTGTCCACGTCCGATTCTTCCGCACCGTCGAAAACCGGAGTTTCAAAAGAAATTCCGAGTTTGCTTGCGGCAAAACCCAACTGAGTTTCAAAAATCTGACCGAGGTTCATCCGTGAAGGAACGCCTAACGGATTCAAGACGATGTCCATCGGAGTTCCGTCTTCCATGTAAGGCATGTCTTCTTCCGCCATCACACGAGCGACGACTCCTTTGTTACCGTGGCGTCCGGCCATCTTATCCCCAACCAGAAGTTTTCTTTTTCTGGCTACGAATACTTTTACCATTTCTTCCACGCCCGCAGGAAGTTCGTCTTGATTCTCGCGAGAGAAACGTTTGATATCGATGACGGTTCCTTCGAAACCGTTCGGCATTCTCAAAGAAGAATCTCTTACGTCTTTGGCTTTTTCACCAAAGATAGAATGAAGAAGTTTGTATTCTGGAGTGAGATCGGTTTCCCCTTTCGGAGTCACCATTCCCACAAGAATATCTCCCGGTTTTACTTCCGCACCAACGCGGATTACACCAGTTTCATCCAAATCACGGAACGCTTTGTCCGAAAGATTCGGAATGTCTCGAGTAATTTGCTCCGGTCCAAGCTTCGTTTCTCTGGCTTGGATTTCGAATTCTTCGATGTGGATCGAAGAGAAAACGTCGTCGCGAACGATTCTTTCAGAAATCAAAATCGCATCCTCGAAGTTGTAACCTTCCCAAGGCATGAACGCTGCGAGAACGTTTCTACCGAGAGCGAGAACACCGTTGTCGACCGCAGGACCGTCTGCGAGAACGGTTCCTTTCACGAGAATATTCCCGATCTCGTCCAGTTTCTCACCGGTAACGATTTGTCCCGCAAGAGTAGTTCCACGTTTTACTTCGTCTCCGGAAGAAACGATAGGAGCGTATTGTCTGCTTCCCATCTGGAGAATGTATTCTTTCACATCTCCGTTTTCCGAAGTAACTTCGATTTTTTCTTTAGAGACCTTGGTCACCTTACCGTTAAAGTCGGAGTGAACCACGCCAACGATCGGCTTCTGATTGAAGCAGGTTCCTTGGTTTGTCTTTTTGAATTTCGTAAGATCGTAGGTATCGGATTCTTTTCCGCCCTTTCTTTCCACAACGATCCGTTCCGCATCCACGGAAACGACCACACCGTCGTGTTTGTTGACGATACAAATTCTGGAGTCATAAGCGGCTCTGGTTTCCATTCCCGTTCCGACAAAAGGAGCTTCTTCACGAAGAAGAGGAACCGCTTGGCGTTGCATGTTGGAACCCATCAAGGCGCGGTTCGCGTCGTCGTGTTCCAAGAAAGGAATGAGCGCTGTGGAAACCGAAACAACCTGAAGAGGAGCCAAGTCCATGTACTGGATCTCGCTTGGGTTACGGAAAGGGAAGTCCCCTCTGTGACGAGTGGAGATCAATTTGTTTTTGAGTTCCCCTTTTTCGTCGAGAACGCCCGATGCTTGTGCGATGTAATGATATTCTTCTTTGTCCGCGGTAAGGTGTTCGATCTGACCGGTGACTTTGGAATTCTTAACGGTTCTGTAAGGAGTTTCTAAGAATCCGTAGTCGTTCACACGAGCATACGAAGACATAGAAAGAATCAAACCGATGTTCGGACCTTCCGGAGTTTCAATCGGACACATTCTACCGTAGTGAGAATAGTGAACGTCCCGCACTTCCATACCGGCTCTGTCTCTCGAAAGACCACCGGGACCGAGTGCGTTCAATCTCCGTTTGTGAGTCAGCTCCGCGAGAGGGTTTGTCTGATCCATAAACTGAGAAAGTTGAGAAGAACCGAAAAATTCGTTGATCACGGCTGTGATCGGTTTGATCGAAATGAGAAGTTGAGGAGTTTGGGTTTCAATTTCCTGAACAGTCATTCTTTCTTTGATCACTCTTTCCACTCTGGAGAATCCGGTCTTGAGTTGATTGGAGATCAACTCTCCAACGGAACGAATCCTTCTGTTTCCAAGGTGATCGATATCGTCCGGATAATAGTTTTCCGTTTCGGAGAAAAGATTCAGAATGTAACGAACGGTTTCGATGATGTCCGCCGGTCTTAAGACACGAGCTTTTTCACCGGAAAATTCTTTCGGGTTATTGAATTCGAACTTAGAATTGATTTTGTAACGACCCACGTCTCCGAGATCGAAAGTTTTCGGAGAGAAGAAAAGACGAGTCAATTCCGTAGTCGCGTTCTCGATCGTGGAAGGCTCACCCTGACGCATCAAAGAATGGAATTTAAGAATCGCATCCTCGTAGTCGTTCACTCCGTCTTTTTCAAGAGCGTTGATCAAGATCGGGTTATCTTTTCCTTTCGGGAATTCGATCAACTCGACTTCTTTTACCTTCATCTCTTTTAAGATGGAGATATTGTCTTCGTTGATTTTGGAACCGGCTTCGAGCATCACCTCTCCGGTTTCCATGTTGATGATATCGTTGATGGTTCTTCTTCCAAGAATCTTCTTCAGATCTTTGGAAGTGGCTCCTGCAATTTTCTCTTTTCTGGAGCTATAGAATAAACGAAGAACTTCTTCGTTCGTTCCGTGTCCTAATGATTTGATCAAAAGAGTGGCCGGGAATTTTTTCTTTCTATCGATTTTCGCGATCAGAATTCCCTTGTTGTCCATTTCGAATTCCAGCCAAGATCCTCTGTAAGGAATCACTCTGGCTGAGAAAACGTCTCTTTCCATATCATAAGAAAAGAATATACCGGGAGAACGATGAAGCTGAGAAACGACGACTCGTTCCGCTCCGTTGATGATAAACGTTCCCTGCTCGGTCATCACGGGAAGATCTCCCATGTAAACCGTTTGTTCGCGGATTTCTCCGGTTTCTTTGATGATTAACCTGATGACTGCTTTTAACGGAAGCGCAAAAGTCGCGTCCGTGTCTTTACATTCTTGCGGAGAACGTTTCGGTTCTCCCAGAATATAATGACTGTATTCCATGATCATGTCATTGTTGGGACTTTCAATAGGAAAGGTCTCCCGGAATACAGCTTCTAATCCTTGATGCTTTCTTTTGGTTTCATCCTTAACGTCTGTCTGAAGAAACC